>DATHPL010000629.1:0-4274 GCA_035483915.1 Bradyrhizobium sp. | reverse complement strand
TTGAAGCCGGCGATGCCGATCAGCGACAGGAAGATCATCAGGCCCAGCTTGGTGCGGATCGCCGGCCAGTCGCGCTTGAGATGCTTCCAGGCAAAAGGAAGGATGATCAGAAAGCCGATCGACCAACGCAGGAAGGCGAGCGTCACCGGCGGAATGTGGCCGGCGGCGAGGCGGCCGACGATGGCATTGCCGGCCCAGCAAAACGCGGCGATCGAAAGCAGCACATAGGGTTGGTTGGCAAGCCAGTTGCGCGGTTCATCGGATATCTGGTCGGAAGCGGACATGCGGCTGTTGTGTTGCAGGGATCACGACGCCGAAGCTCGGCTCGGCGCGATAGTCCGACCGGAGGAATCCTTGCCCGGCTGCTTCAAGAACACGGATTTCGCCGAACCATCAATGCTGCCGGATGCATCGCGACCATGCGCTAGCATCGACTTTCGGAAAGTTCGTGCTTGGCCTCAGGGCGTCGTCACTCCGCGCTCGCGCCGGCGGCCTCGATGATTGGCGCCCATTTGGCGCGGTCGGATGCAATCAGGCGGGCGAAATCCGCGGGCTGCATTTGATCGATGGGATCGAGGCCGGCTTCGTCGAGTTTCGCCTTGACGATCGGGTCGGCTGTGGCTCGGGCAAAATCGTCGCGAAGCCGCTGCACGATCTCAGGAGGCGTGCCGGCAGGCGCGCCGAAGCCGAACCATGTCACGAGGTCGTAGCCCTTAAGGCCGGAGGCATCGAGCGTCGGCACGTCAGGCAAATGCGGCGAACGTGCGAGCGACGTCACCGCCAACGGCTTGAGCTTTCCAGCTTTGATCTGGTCAATCACCGTCGGCAGGTTGAAGAAGCCCATGGTGATTTCGCCGTTGACGATTCTGTTGACGCCGTCGACCGAAACCAGATGCGGCACATGCTTGATGTCGACGCCGGCGATCGACGCGAACAGCACGCCGCCTAGGTGGTGAGACGTGCCGATGCCGCCGGAGGCAAAGCTGAGCTGCCCTGGTGCTGCTCTGGCCGCGGCTGCGACTTCCAGCGGCGTATTCGCCGGATTGGATGGGTGAACGGTCATCACGTTGGAGACCGCTGATATCGGCGTGATTGGGATGATCGCTTCCGGATCGTAACGTAACGTCTTGTACAGGCTGAGGTTGAAGACGTGAGTGCCTTGCGTGATCATGGCAAGCGTGGTGCCGTCGGGCGCGGCCTTCTCGACCTGCTCCATCGCGAGGCCGCCGCCCGCGCCGGGCTTGAGTTCGACGATGACTTTTTGGCCGATGTTTTTGGACATGGCCTCCGCGACGACGGTAGCGATGAGATCGGCGGTGGTGCCTTTGCCGAACGGCACGACGAGGGTGATCGGCCGGTCGGAAGTGGAAGCCGCTTGCAGCGTCGTGCCGATCAGACAGGCGAGCAGGCCGGCCGCCACCGTCGATCTGAATCCCTTGTGCATAAGGTGACCGGTCTCCAAAGCTTGAGGTCTTGGGCAGAACCTAGTGGTCCGATTCTAACATTCGCATCCCTTCTCAGCAGGCACCTTTGCGAATGTTAGAAGCAAAGGACCACTAGCAAACATAGGTTTCTAGTGGAGTTTTGGATTTGACATTCGCCAACGAATTTGCGGCCAGATGGGGTGCGAATGTCAAATCCACTCCACTAGCATGCAGCCGCGGGCCCGATAGGGGCTGGCCTTGCGGACAAAGGCCAGGGAAGGGCCATGCAATCTGCCTTGCCGCCGCCTCAATAGGCCGAAGGGTGCGGACCGCGGCAAGGGGCGTCGCCGGCAGGGCGCATTTTTCCGGGGATATCAATGGGTTGATGGGCCTTCTTGGGGCGAAATAAAGCGCCTTCTTGCTTGCGTCGGTAGCCCGCATCCTTTATCCGATGGTGTGCCTCGCATGCGACTGGCCCCGGGCATGCCCGACAGGGCGGAGACCGGTTTTTCGAACAGATCATGCCTGAACAAACAGGGTTGCAGAGGGAATAACTGCGGATGGGGAATGTCGTCGTCGTCGGCGCCCAATGGGGCGACGAGGGAAAGGGCAAGATTGTCGACTGGTTGTCGGAGCAAGCCGACATCGTCGTGCGTTTTCAGGGCGGCCACAATGCCGGCCATACGCTCGTCATCAATGGCGAGACCTATAAGCTCGCCTTGTTGCCGTCTGGCGTCCTGCGGCCTTCGAAGCTGGCGGTGATCGGCAACGGCGTGGTGTTCGATCCGCAGGCGTTCCTCGATGAGGTGACGAAACTCAAGGGGCAGGGCGTTGCGATCAGCCCGGAGAATCTTCGTATCGCCGAAAACGTCACCCTGATCCTGCCGCTACACCGCGAACTCGATGCGCTTCGGGAGTCTTCGAACGCAGGCACTGCGATCGGCACCACGCGGCGCGGCATCGGCCCGGCCTATGAGGACAAGGTGGGACGGCGCGCGATCCGCCTGATGGACCTCGCCGATCTGGACACGTTGCCGCACAAGATCGACCGGTTGCTGGCGCATCACAATGCGCTGCGCCGCGGGCTCAATCTGGAAGAGATCGATGGCAAAGAGATCCTGCGGGATTTGACCGCACTGGCGCCGCAGCTTTTGCCCTATGCCGAAACCGTATGGCGGCTGCTCGACATCAAGCGGCGCGAGGGCAAGCGCATCCTGTTCGAGGGCGCGCAGGGCGCGCTGCTCGACGTCGATCACGGCACCTATCCCTACGTCACTTCGTCCAACACGGTCGCGGCGCAGGCTGCAACCGGCACCGGCATGGGTCCGGGCGCGGTCGGTTACGTTCTTGGAATCTGCAAGGCCTATACGACCCGGGTCGGCCAGGGTCCGTTTCCGACCGAATTGCATGATGAGATCGGCGAGGAGATCGGCCGCCGCGGCAAGGAATTCGGCGTCAACACCGGACGCAAGCGCCGCTGCGGCTGGTTCGACGCCGCGCTGGTCCGTCAGACCGTGCGCACCTGTGGCATCAACGGCCTGGCGCTGACCAAGCTCGATATCCTCGACGGCTTTGACACCATCCAGGTCTGCACCGGCTATCTGCTGGACGGCAAGGAAATCGACCATTTGCCGGCCGGCGAGGGCGCCCAGGCCCGCGTCAAGCCGGTCTACGAGACGATCGAGGGCTGGAAGGAGCCGACCGCCAACGCCCGCTCCTGGGCGGACCTCCCGGCGCAGGCGATCAAATATGTCCGCCGCGTGGAGGAATTGGTGGGTTGTCCGATTGCGTTGCTTTCCACAAGTCCCGAACGCGAGGATACTATCCTGGTGCAGAATCCGTTCGAGGCCTAACGAGATTAACGAGATATTACCGCAGAGCGTAGATTGTTGAGTTGAGATGGCTGACTACTACCCGCTGATCGCCCGCGCCATCGCCGGACTGGATCCCAGTGCTCCCGGCGAAAGCCGCCGTGCGCTCTATGAGCGGGCGCGGGCGGCGTTGATCGCGCAGCTCCGCAGCGTCGAGCCGCCGCTCAGCGAGTCCGAAATCACCCGCGAGCGGCTGTCGCTGGAAGAGGCCGTCCGCAAGGTGGAATCGGAAGCCGCCCAGCGGGCGCGCGAGGCCTCGCGTGGGGCGCCGGACCCGACGCGCACCCCTTCAAGGGCCAGCACGGCATTGCGAACCAACGCCCGTCCCGGCGCGCGGCCGGCGGAATCTGCGCCGAACGCAGCACCGCCGCCGCAGCCACGTTCGCGGCAAGGCGCGCCGCCGCCATTGCCACGCAACGACCGGCCGCCTTTGGGGCAGGAAACGCGGCCAGAAGACCGGCCGGATCAGTGGCAGGCGCGCAGCGCGCGTCCGGAACCGCCGCGCCAGCCGCAGGTTTCGATGCAGGACCCGCAATTGCCGCCAACACGTGAGCGGCAGGCTGCGTCACGCCGCGGAGGGGACGCCGCCGCTCCCCCCGAACCGCCGGGTGTGCGCGGATTTCGCGATATCACCGCCGATGCCGACGATCTCGGCCGCGCCGCGGCGCAGGCGAGCCGCGCGGCGCGAAAAACCTATGCCAATGTGCCGTCGCCATCACCCGAGTTCGACCGGCTCGAGCCGGTCATGGAAGACCGCGATTTCGATTCCGAGACGCCCTATTCGTACGACGAATCTGCTGCAGAGGCGGAGCGCTACGCCTCCCCGCAGGCGTCCGCATCGCGCCCGCGGATTGCGCCCGATCGCGGCCGCGAGCCGAAACGGGGGACGATATTTCCATTCAAGAGCGCGATCGCGGTCGGTATCGTCCTGATCCTGGTCGGCGCGGCGATCCTGTGGGGCAAGTCGGTCGTCGGCACG
>DATHPL010000628.1:0-1790 GCA_035483915.1 Bradyrhizobium sp. | reverse complement strand
TTGATGGAAAAGCTGATCCCGCGCGTGGAGTCGCTGAAGATCGGGACCTCGATCGATCCGTCGGCCGATTATGGCCCGCTGGTGACGAAAGAGGCGGTCGAGAAGGTCAGGAATTATATCGATATCGGCGTCAAGGAGGGCGCGACGCTCGCGGTCGACGGCCGCGGCTTCAAGATGCAGGGCTACGAGAAGGGCTTCTATCTCGGCGGTTGTCTGTTCGACAACGTCACCAAGGACATGCGCATCTACAAGGAAGAGATTTTCGGCCCCGTGCTGTCGGTGGTCCGCGCCAAGGATTATGCGGAAGCGCTCGCGCTGCCGTCGGATCACGATTACGGCAACGGCGTTGCGATCTTCACCCGTGACGGCGATGCCGCGCGCGACTTCGCCGCCAAGGTCAATGTCGGCATGGTCGGCATCAACGTGCCGATCCCGGTGCCGATCGCCTATTACACCTTCGGCGGCTGGAAGAAATCAGGCTTCGGCGATCTCAACCAGCACGGTCCGGATTCGATCCGCTTCTATACGAAGACCAAGACGGTGACCTCGCGCTGGCCGTCCGGCGTCAAGGAGGGTGCGGAGTTTTCGATCCCGACGATGAACTGATCCAGAACAGCTTCTTCGAGGAGAGCGCCGGGCGCAGATGCAATTCGCACTCACCGAGGACCAGATTGCGGTTCGTGACATGGCGCGGGATTTTGCCGCGGAGAAAATCGCGCCGCATGCGATCCGTTGGGACGAAGAGAAGCATTTCCCGGTTGACGTGATGCGCGATGCCGCCAAGCTCGGCATCGGCGGCATCTACATTCGCGACGACGTCGGCGGCTCCGCGCTGACGCGTTTCGACGCGGCGCTGATCTTTGAGGCGCTGGCGCAGGGCTGTCCGACGGTGTCGGCCTTTATCTCGATCCACAACATGTCGGCCTGGATGATCGATGCTTTCGGCAACGAGGCCCAGCGCCAGAAGTGGTTGCCGAAACTCTGCTCGATGGAATATCTCGCCAGCTACTGCCTCACCGAGCCGGGATCGGGCTCGGACGCCGCTGCGCTTCGCACGCGCGCGGTACGCGACGGCGATTATTATGTTCTCAATGGCCAGAAGCAGTTCATTTCCGGTGCCGGCCAAGGCGATCTTTATGTCGTGATGGTGCGAACCGGCGAGGGCGGGCCCAGTGGCATCTCCACGCTGGTGGTCGAGGGCGATACGCCCGGCCTGTTGCTCGGCGCCAATGAGCGCAAGATGGGCTGGAACGCGCAGCCGACCCGCGCCGTGATTTTCGAGAACGCCCGCGTCCCGGTTGCGAACCGCCTGGGCGAGGAAGGCATCGGTTTCAAGATCGCGATGGCGGGCCTTGACGGCGGCCGTATCAATATCGCGGCTTGTTCGCTCGGCGGTGCGCAAAATGCGCTCGACCGTACGCTGTCCTACATGAAAGAGCGCAAGGCCTTCGGAAAGCGCCTCGATGAATTCCAGGCGTTGCAGTTTCGTATCGCCGACATGGCGACCGAATTGGAGGCGGCGCGTACTTTCGTCTGGCGCGCCGCGGCCGCGCTCGACCGCAAGGATTCTGAGGCCACGATGCTGTGCGCGATGGCCAAGCGCTTCGGCACCGATGTGGGCTTCGAGGTCGCGAACCAAGCGCTGCAACTGCATGGCGGTTACGGTTACCTCAGCGAATATGGCATCGAAAAGATCGTGCGTGACTTGCGCGTGCATCAGATCCTGGAAGGCACGAACGAGATCATGCGGCTGATCGTGGCGCGCAAGATGATCGAGAGCGCGCGATGAC
>DATHPL010000627.1:0-2236 GCA_035483915.1 Bradyrhizobium sp. | reverse complement strand
CCGAGACGCGACTCGCAACGGCGCGCGCAATCAGGTCATGAAAACTTCGCGCACATGATTGGTGTCGTTGTACTCGCGAACCTGCGCGATCTTGTCGCCCTTGAACAAAAAGTAGAAGTGATACCGATTGGCGTATTTCTTCCCGTTGCCAGCAGTCGTGTCCGATTCGGCCTGAATCGCTACGTGCGGGCCTTCGGCGATGGTCGAATGAAATTTCATATTCAGGCCGTTGGGAAACATCGCCTTCAGTACCGCGGGCGTCGATTTCAAGAACGCCTCTTTGCCGCGTGTCGGCGAGACACCCGGCAGCCGGCCCATCATCTCGAATTCGAAATCGTCCGCAATCAAGTCGGCGAAGACCTGTGGGTCGGGCTTTTCGAAATTCTTGAGAAACGTCAGCGCGCGCTCTTTCTGTTGCTCGAGGTTCATGCGAGTTCTCCAACGATGCGGCGGCGGCCGCACTGGGAAGCGGGACCGCCGCCGGAAATGCAGATTCTTCGGTTACGTCCGGTTGCGCGGGCGGAAGACCAGCACCGAGCACGGCGCATTGCGCACCACTTTCTCGGCGACGCTGCCGATCAGCATATGCTGGGAGCCGCTCCGTCCATGCGTGGATAACAGGATCAAATCAATCGCCTGCTCTTTGGCGTAGTCGATTAGTTTGTCGACGGGATGCCCGACCACCGCGAATGTGAAGACCTTATTTGAGTTGGCGAACTCGTCCTTCTTGATGCGCGCTAGCTCTTCTTCCGCCTGCTCGATCATCGCGGCTTCGCGCACCAACTCGCGGCTCTGCTCGGCGCTGGTCGCCAAGGGTAGCGGGATAAAATGATGATGCGGCGCGATCACGTGCATCAGATGAACTTCGGCGCCGACGTCTTTCGCCAGCTCCATCGCGCCGCGCATCGCTTCCATCGAGTGTTCGGAGAAGTCGATCGGCGCGAGAATTTTCTTGACGTTTTGAATCATAGGAGCCTCCCGGTGCCAGGACTTGGAATTATCACGGGCTTCGCCGCCTCTGCAAACCCGCCCCCGTCTATGTCATTATCCCGCCAGATAGCGACCGCTGTCGATCTTCTTAAGGAAGAATCAAAATGAAAGGAACTGTTTTCCACGGACCCCACGACGTGCGCGTCGAGCGCGTCGACGACCCTGCGCTCCAGACACCGACCGACGCGCTCGTGCGAATCACGCGCGCCGGCATTTGCGGCTCCGACCTCCACTGCTATCACGGCGCTTTCCCCGCGATCCCCGGCTTCGTGCTGGGCCACGAAGGCGTCGGCGTGATCGAGGAAGTGGGAGCCGGCGTCGACCGTCTGAAAAAAGGTCAGCGCGTCGTCGTTTCCGGCCTGGTCGCATGTGGGCGATGCTTCTTCTGCAGGCGCGGACAGCCCTCGCAATGCTCTGAAAGCGGCTCCGCGGTATTCGGCTACGGTGCGAGTACCGCCGGCAAGCTCGGATTCCTGGGCGGCGAGCAATCCGAAGCGGTGCGCGTGCCGATGGCCGACTACACCTGCTATCCGCTGCCCGACGCGATCGACGATGACGTCGCGGTCTTCCTCGCCGATATCCTGCCGACCAGCTTTTTCGGCGCCGTCAACGGCAACATCCGCCCCGGCGACACGGTTGCGATTTTCGGCTGCGGCCCGGTCGGTCTATGCGCCGTGATGAGCGCGAAACTGTTCGGCCCCGCCGAAGTGATCGCCGTCGACAGCATCCCGTATCGCCTCGAGCTGGCGCGCAAGCTCGGTGCAACGGCGGTGAGCCTTGAGAGCGCGCATCAAACGATCCTCGATCGGACAGAAGGCCGTGGCGCCGACGTCACCATCGAAGCGGTCGGCAACGACGGCGCTCTCACCGCCGCAATTATGGGCGCGCGCGGAGGAGGCACCGTCTCGGTAATAGGAGCCTTCGTCACGCCGTCTTTCAACTTCCCAATCGGCTACGCCTTCGGTCGCGATCTGACTTTCCGAATCGGCCTCGCGAACATCAACGCGCACATCCCCGAGCTGGCGCGCTTGATAGAACACGGCACCCTGGATCCGCGTCCCTTGATCAGCCACATCATGCCCTTGGACGACGCCGCCAAAGGCTACGAAATCTTCAACGCCCGCAAGGACAACGTAATGAAGGTGCTACTAAAGCCGTAAGCGTCGTTAAGGTTTCCAGCGGCGTTGTCAGAGGATAGTTTCGGGGCTGGGGTTTCGAAGTAGCGAATTCAAATACCAAAAAGGTG
>DATHPL010000626.1:0-17289 GCA_035483915.1 Bradyrhizobium sp. | reverse complement strand
CGGCATTTACAGCTGTGGCAACTGCTCGCTGTTCGAACGCCCGAAATCCTGCAAGGTGGTCGCTGGCGACGTCAGCGAAGACGGCTGGTGCAAAGCCTTCGCACTCGTGGATTAATCAAATAAAAATGCCGCCGGCATCCCCTGGGATGTCGACGGCATTGCGATCGCTTCTTGCGAAATATTTTTTCAGGCGAACACGGAGTGATCAATCGACCCGTCCGGCACCACATAGCCATAGCGGGTGTGAGACGGCTCCGGCCCCGCCTTGTCGTACTCCGCCCTCATCATGGCAAACCGGTCGCCTTTCAGCTCCAGCATCGCTTTCTTCGGATCGATATTATAGAGCCGCGCATTGTTGCCGGAAAAGATCGCTGTCTTGACAGGGCCTCGGGCATCACCGAGCGGGGCGAAGCCGTATTTCTTCTGCATCACCTCGGGGATTTCCAGGCGCCGCAAGCCTTCGATCTGCCATTGCGGTCCTCCGGTCCAGAGCGCATCGGTACCCCAGCAGACACGGTCGGTGCCCATTCCCTTGATCAGGATGCCCATCAATGCCGCGCAGACGTTCGGCTCGGCCACCAGCGTCGTGGCGAACAACTGCCCGACATCGCCATAGACGTTGTTGACGCCGTACTGCGCCGGAATGTCCGCGAGATCGCTGGTCCAGGCGATCCGGCCAGTGCGCTCGAATTCCGCCAACGCCACCTTGGGGTCGCCGCCAACGTGGCGATAGGCGGAGTGATAAATGATGAAGTTGAGCTGTGGCCAGTCCTTGGCGGCTTGGCCTACATCAGAGACGTCAACGAAGCCGCGCAGATTGGGAAACTGGTGTTCGACGCTCGGCGCGAACAGCCCTTTATGAACGCAGACATTCTTGATGCCCGCCTTCACCATCTTCTCATAGCCCTTATAGGTCACTTTCTCGTCGTCCATCCGCCATGGATAGCGGCTGATCTCCTTGTGGGTGTTGTCGCCGATGGTATAGCCCTTGCAAGATTCCGGATTCAGCGCGAGGCCGGCATCGAGGTTCTCGAGCCAGTTGGGCTGCCCCGGCGTGAAGATGCAATGGGCGAACAGCCGGCGCGAACCGGCTTCGTCATTGACGCGTTTGCGTGCGTCCGCCATCTGCTGGTTGGTCAGGAACCAGTCCCGCTCGATATCAGACGGCGCCGAGGAGATCAGGGCGATCTTGGTATCGCTGTCGAGAAACATCTCTTTTTTATAGTTGTTGAACTTCAGATCCTCGATCGTCTGCTCGTGGTCGGCGAGCTGCTTGTTCCACCCGGCCTTGCCGACAGCCTTGCGCATTTCGACAAAGCCCGTGATGCGGGTGTCGTCGCGCAGGAAATGCGTGTGCATGTCCATGATGAACTGGTCCTTGAGCGAGTCTGCGCGCTCCTGGGCCATGGCCGGCGTCGCCGCTTCCGCCTTGCTTACGCTGAACAGCGGTCCATAGACTTCGTTCATCGCAACAAAAGATGCGGCCATGCCGGCTGCGGTCTGGAAAAACCGGCGACGATCCAGCCCCTGCTTGCCGCCGAGATCATCAGCCATCGCCAGCATTCGTGACTCGACCTCGCGTTGCCGTTCGTTTTGCGGATCAGGATAAAATTCGTCGCTGGAAACAATCTGGGTTGGAATAGGCGTCTTGTGCTGCAGCAGTTCAGACGGCATCAGCGCGGCAAGTTCTTCTTCTGTTAATTGGTTGCTCACGTCTTAATCTCCCTTTGTTTTATGCGTCGCCTGCAGGTGAATGCCCCCTCGGAAGATACGAACATTAGGCCTGCTCTTTTCGGAGGCAAGCTTGCGCACGATCGCACCTGTCAGAATGGCGTGATTGAATAAGATGAAAGAAATCGGCTCTTGGAGAGCTGGGTGCAACGCACAAGGATGCCGCATTTGGTCCCACCCGGATTAGGCGTTGAGCCGGTTTTTCAGAGCACCAAAAGTTGCAAATCTATTGACTTGGCGTGCTCTCACCCTTCTAGAGAATGCAATGGGCCTGGCAATCGCGGGGAAGACAACCATCAATGGCTTTTCAACGGAATCTGGCGATCCTCGCGATCCTGGCTCTAACCGGATGCAGCGGCATGCCGAATATTTCTTTGCCGGCTGTCGCCGACAGAAACAATTATAAAGGAAAGCCGCTGAGCGCGGTGACAGCCCGGCTCGGGAATCCAACTTTCATGCAGACGATCAGCGGGCAAAAAACCTATTCTTGGCGTTTGGGCACAGGGATCCAGCAATGCCTGGTCAGTGTCGTGATGGCCGGCGATGTCATCGAGTCCTATAACACATCGGGCGACTCCCCGATTTGCGGACCCTACGAAGCCCGCCAAGAATCGTCCGGGTCGGAATAATCATGTCTAATCATCATTTGAAGACCGAAGGCGCGCGAGTCCTTGCCGATCTCAATACACTCCGCGCCCTCGGTGCCTACAAGACCGGCGTGCATCGGCCGACTTTTTCCGAACCGCATCTGCATTCGCTGCAATGGCTGGTGGGAAAACTGCCTGAAGCCGGTCTTGCGGGCGAGATCGACGGCATCGGCAACGTGCTGGGCACGAGCGCGAAAGCGGGACCGAAATTGCTGGCCGGCTCGCACCTGGAGAGCCAGAATTTCGCGGGCTGGCTCGACGGGCCACTCGGCGTTATCTACGCGCTCGAAGCGGCGCGCGTGATCAACCTCGACCCCGGCATCGATGGTGCGGTGGAAGTCGCATCATGGTGCGATGAGGAAGGCCATTTCGGCCATTTTCTGGGCAGCCGGTCCTATGTCGGCGACGTCACCGAACACGACATCGACGCCGCACGCGACCGCACCAACGCCCGCCCGATGCGCGAGGCGTTGCAAGCGGCCGGTCTGGCGGGCCGCCCACGAAAGATCGCCGAGCGCGGCCGTCACATTGGATATCTTGAAGCCCATATCGAACAGGGACGGACGCTCGAAGGCTCACACCTCGGCATCGGGGTTGTCACGTCTATCGTCGGGATCTGGCAATATCAGATCACCTTTACCGGCGAGCAAAATCACGCGGGCACGACGCGGATGAAGGATCGCAGAGATGCAGGTCTTGCGGCGGCGAGATTGTGCGTGGTCATCGACGATCGCTTTCCAACAGTGAGCGGCCCGCGAACCGTCTGGACCACCGGCCGCATCACGCTCGATCCCGGCGCTCCCAGCATCATTCCCGGCCGCGCCGAACTGCTGTTCCAGATTCGCGACGACAACCCGGCCATCGTCGAGCGTCTCGAAGCGCTGTTGCGCGAAATCGCGACTGAGATTGCTGCGGCGAGCGGTTGCAGCGTCGAGGTCGAGCGCATCCGCACCGGCAAGCCCGCGATGATGGACCAGAATTTTCAGCGTGCGATTGAGGAGGCCGCATCCGACGTTGCCGACGGCAAGTCCGTTCACATGCCGAGCGGCGCCGGCCACGATGCCCAGGTTCTCGCCACGATCATGCCGGCGGGCATGTTGTTTGTGCCCTCGATCGACGGCATCAGCCATCACTGGAACGAGAATACCGACGACGCGGATATCGTCAGGGGCGCCGAGGTATTTGTCGAGACCTGCCGACGGTTGCTCTCGAGCTGAACTGGTCGAAAGTTTCGCGAAAGCCGGCCTAGCCAGAAAGCTATTTTCCTTGCCAGCGCGGCGGGCGCTTCTCGGCGAAAGCCTTCGGACCTTCGATATAGTCGGCTGACGCGATCATCGCGCGCACGGCGGGATATTCGCGTTGCGCGATCATGGCGTCCGGCAGTGCCACATTCAGCCCTTCCAATACCGCCTGTTTAGACGCGCGGATCGACATCGGGCTGTTCTGGCAAATCTGGTTTGCCCAGCGCTCCGCCGCCTGAACCGCTTCGCCCGCAGGCACGACCTCGTTGACAAAACCGAGTTCCAAACCCTCCCGCGCGGAGACATGCCGGCCGGTCAGGATCATGCCCATCGCCCGCTTCAACCCGATCTGACGCGGCAGCCGCTGCAGGCCACCGGCCAATGCCGCCAGGCCGACGCGTGGTTCGGGCAGCGCAAACGTTGCATTCTCCGATGCAATGATGAGGTCGCAGGCCAGCGCGACCTCGAAGCCGCCGCCCATCGCCACGCCATTGACGGCCGCGATGATCGGCTTGTCGCAGTGGAAGCGCAGCGTCAGTCCGCCGAAGCCGCTGGAATTCCAGCCGCGTTCGCCGCCCGCGGCCTGCCATTTCAGGTCATTGCCGGCGCAGAACGCCCTGTCCCCCGCACCAGTGACGATCGCCACCCATTGATCGGGATCGGCGGCGAAAGCGTTGAATACTTCGTGCAGCTCGAAATGAGCGGGCTTGTGCAGAGCGTTCATCACGGCCGGACGGTTGAGCGTCACGACTGTGATGTGGCCGCTGTGCTTGACGTCCACAAATTCAAAACTCATTTTGGACCTCCTTCGGAAACGTTCCTCTTTTGTGTTGTGACGCGTCCGCTCTTTTTCAGATGGCGGCGTTTGCTTCGGGCCCTTGCGAGAGTCAATCGCTAGGGCTGAATGACGTTGCAGTTGGTGCGTCCGGTCATCACGCAATCCTGCATCTTGCTGGCCGCCCTCAATTCGTGCGCCAGCCACAGTCCAACCACCAGCAGCACGGCCGCAATCGCAAGCCCCGCCATCGCCGGCGTGTTGTTTTGCCGTGGTTCACGGCTTTGCGACTTGGGCTTTGCCGGGCTGAGGTTTTCAGCCTTGAAATTTTCAGCCTTGGGGTCATTCATGACAGGACCTTCTTCGTTTTTCCTGAGATCAATCAAGTCTGCGGCGCCCCCAAGGAATGGCCGCCCAAACCCGCTCATGAAGATAATACCATGCAATCTTCGTGATGATCTCCATACCGGCGATCGAGCCAGCGATCTCGACCCTTCCAGTGAAAAACCAGCTGATCGCGAAGGTGTCGAGGGTTCCAAGGGTTCGCCAGCTGATAGCCTTGAGAACCGACCTTGAATGCGTTTCTGCCCCGCGGAATAAAACCACCGGCGCGCTCCTCTATTATTGATGTTGAGCCTATCATGTGGCGGCAGTCGTCCGCTCTGCGGTTGTCATGCAGCCGAGGCAAAGGCCCCGGCGATTGCGCATGACCGGCGATTGGCGAACTCCTTGATTTGGCTATCCAATTGCTTGCCCGGCGCGGCGCCAATCTTCCTGCCAAGCGGGCAAGCGATGGAACGGCCGGCGCCAAAAGCAATGTCAGGGATGGGCTTTCGAAACGTTTGCGGCAAAACGCGCGTAGTTTGGCATAGAGAATGCCGAAAAATGGCTTATTTCCATTCTGACGGTTGGGCCGAACGGCTCCCGATCGGACGTCGACTGGAAACCTGAACCTGCTGGTGCGCTTTTGATTCTGACAACGGCCTTTAACAATCCGGAAGCTGCCGGCTTTCGCGGCAAGCGAGCGATAACGTAAGTCGATGCTTCTCCTCGAATCCCTCCCGACGGTCATTGGAACGGCGGCGGTTGCACCGGCATTGCTTATCCTGTGGCTCGTGGTCGCCGCTGACGAACGGCCAGGACCGCCGGCCAAGGTGTGGACTGCCTTTTTCCTCGGCGCGGCCAGCATTTCCTTGCTTGGGCTGATACGCACGCCCTTTGTGGCGATGCTGTCCGCTCCCGAAAATCCGTGGATGGCACAAGCGCTGCACTCGCTGTTCGGCGTCGCGCTGCCGGAAGAGAGCGTCAAGATCCTGGTCATTGCGCTGGTGTCGGTGTGGCGAAGGCCGTTCACCGATCCCATGGACACAGTCGTTTACGGCGCCGCCGCGGGGCTTGGTTTCGCGGCCTATGAAAACCTCGCCTACCTCGTCCAGCACGCCGACATGTGGCAGTCGCTGGCCGCGCTGCGCAGCATTCTCACCGTCCCGTTCCACGGCGCGCTCGGAATCATCGCCGGCGCCTATCTTGCGATCGCACGATCCGGCACGGCGCTCGGCGCCCACCGCCACAACCGCGACTGGGCCCGCATCATGAGCCGCATCCTGGTGCTGGCGGGCCCGGTCGGATTGCATGCCGCGTTCGACTTTCCCCTGCTGACATTGCAGAAAAATCCGGACATCGACAACACCACCCGTTTCATCCTGGGCGCGGCCAGCATTCTGATCGGCTTCTCCTCCATAGCGTTTGCCACGCGCCTGGTACGACGGGTGGGTCGTCATCACGCACCCCGAACCGACCTCGCACGCGAGCGGCTCAGTCAACTGCGGCGAATGTGGGCATTGCTGGTGATCGGCGGCGGCGCAGGTTTTGCCGGTCTTGTTTTCGTTCTGACCTCGATCCATCACTGGCTGCTAAACCCCGATCGCAACGTGACACTCGTTCTCGTTCCGATCGGCCTGCTTTCCATCCTGATCGGTTTCGCGCTGCTCGTGGTCACGACCGCAGTCTATTTTCTGGGCCGCGAGCGCATCCGCACCCAAGCATCGAACCTGTCGTCCCTGCCCGGCCAAGGTTGACGTTATAAAGGCTGACCGAGTGGAATGGATTTGACATTCGCGGCCCGCCTAACCGCAAACCCCGAAAACGAATGTCAAATCCTAAAGTGACGCGAATGTTAGAATCGGACCACAAGCCCGCCGGATGCGCTATATTCGCGCCGTCACAGAAGCACGTCATTCTGATTGGAAGCTGGATCGTCTAAGCGGTACGGGAGATTTCAATGACCCACGACAATGTCGAGTTGCCGACGAAAATGCGCGATGCCGTTCGCGCGCACTGGAAGGCGTTTCTGATCGAAGGCATTCTTTTGGTCATTTTTGGATTGGCGGCCATGATCGTGCCGCCGGCCGCCAGCCTCGCCGTAACCATCCTATTGGGCTGGCTGTTCCTGATCAGCGGCATTGCAGGTCTTGCGCTGACCTTCTGGGCGCGGGAAATGCCGGGTTTTTGGTGGTCGCTGATTTCAGCCGCGCTTGCCGTCCTTGCGGGCCTCGTCCTTTTGGCCCAGCCGGCGCAGGGCACACTTACCCTGACCATCGTCGTCGGCGCTTATTTCCTCGCCGAAGGTGTCGCCACCATCATGTATGCGCTGGAGCATCGGCGCGAACTGTCGGGCCGGTGGTCATGGATGCTGATCGCGGGTCTCATGGACCTGCTGATTGCCGCCATCATCATCACGGGTTTGCCGGGATCAGCCCTGTGGGCCATCGGCCTCCTCGTTGGCATCAACCTGTTGTTCGGCGGCGCTACCTTGATCGGCGTAGCGCTCGCCGCACGCAACGTCTAGCAGCCGCGGCAGATGCTCTTGATCTTGCGATCGAGCTCGGCATCCTGCTTTCTTTCGGCTTCCGCGGCGGCGGAATTATTATTCTCCGGCGGCACCTGATCGGCCCGCGGCTGGCGGTGCCCGATGGGCGCAGGCAAAGGTTCTGCCCTTTTGGTTTGCGCGACCGCCGCCGAACCGATCGTCAGCATCAGACATGTGGCCGTCACCAATAGTTTTCGCATCTGCTTTTTCCATGTTCGACGCACACCGCCCGACTCCGGGTTCCGTTGAAAGCGGGTCACCGGCCCGGCGGGTAGAGATGAACGTCACCGCAATAATCCACGATACGATAGCGGGTTTCAGCGGCCTGTTCACGATCTGCGGAAAAAGATTTTTCGACGGAAAGATAGTTCGGGCCGGCCGGAGCCTTGCCGTGACCGCCGGGGATATCGACCACGAAGTCCGGCTGGCATAGCCCGGATACCCGGCCACGCAGCGCGCGCATGATTTCCTGGCCTTTCGCCAACGTCGTTCGCAGATGCGAAGTCCCCGGTGCGAGATCGCCATGATGCAGATAATAGGGTTTTATCCTGCATTCGACGAAGCCGCGCATCAGCGCTTCCAGGCTTTCAGGATCGTCATTGACCCCTCGCAGCAGTACCGACTGGCTGACCATCGGAATGCCGGCATCGATGATGGCGGCGCAGGCCGCGCGTGCGTTCGGCGTAAGTTCCCGGATGTGATTGGCGTGCAGCGCCACCCAGGTCGTGGCGCCCTTGACCCTCAGGGCTGCAACCATCTTCTCGTTGATACGCTGGGGCTCGGCGACCGGCACGCGGCTGTGAATGCGGATGACCTTGACGTGATCGATCCGCGCGAGGTCCGCCATCACCTCGGAAAGGCGCCGTGGCGACAACATCAGCGGATCGCCGCCGGTCAGAATGACTTCCCAAATTTCCGAATGCGCGCGGATATAGGCCAGCGCGTTGTTATAAGCCCCGTCCGAAAGCGTGGTCCCCTTTCCCGGCCCGACCATCTCGCGACGAAAACAAAACCGGCAATACACCGCACAGACATGCACGAGCTTGAACAAGACCCGGTCGGGATAGCGATGCACGATGCCGGACACCGGCGAATGTGTCTCATCGCCGATCGGATCGGGTTTCTCGTTGGGTTGAGCCACCAGTTCCTCGGGGCTCGGGATATATTGCCGCGCAATCGGATCGAGCGGATCGTCCGGATCGATCAGCGCCGCCACTTCGGGCGTCACGGCAATCGCGTAGCGCGCTGCGACTTTTTCCAGGGCCGGAATATCCGCAACCGGCACAAGACCGCGCGCGGCCAGTTCCGCCGGCTCACGCAAGGTCGTGACGGGTTTAAAAATGATACTGCTCATGCTTCTCCAGTCAGTGGAGTCCAAACCACCTGATCGACCGACGCTGCGCCGCTTGCCAACATCACCAGCCTGTCAAAACCAAGCGCAACGCCGCTTGCCTGGGGCATAGAGGCCACCGCGGCGAGGAAATCCTCATCCAACGGATAGCGTTCGCCATATCGGCGCTGTTTTTCGTCCATTGCCTGCGTAAAACGACGGCGTTGCTCGGCTGCATCAGTCAGTTCACCAAATCCATTCGCCAATTCCACACCGCAGGCATAGACCTCGAAACGCTCGGCGACGCGTGGGTCGGATGAGGCCACACGCGCCAACGCCGCCTCCGGCAGCGGGTATTCGTAGAGTAAGGTAAGGCGTCCCTGCCCCAGATTTGGTTCAACGTATTCCACCAATATTTTGCTGAAGATGTCCGACCAGGTGTCGTCGGCGGCAACACGAATCTTGGTAGCGGCCGCTGCCGCGAGCTTTGTCCGATCGCCTTCGGCCCCGTCTACAGTAGCGAGCAGGTCGATGCCAGCGAACCGCTCGAATGCCTGAGCTACCGTCAACAGCTCGGGCTCGGCGAAGGGATCGGCGTTTCGCCCCCGAAACGAAAATTGCCCGATTCCGGTTGCCTGCGCCGCATGCGCGATCAGGACGACGGTATCGGCCATGACCGCATCATAGGCCGCGTTCGCCCGGTACCATTCGAGCATGGTAAATTCGGGCAGATGCAGCCGGCCGCGCTCGCGGTCCCGAAACACCCGGGCGAATTCGAATATCCTGGTCTCGCCCGCCGCCAGTAACTTCTTGCAGGCGAATTCCGGCGAGGTCCGCAGATACCGCGTCGCGCGCTCGCCGTCAGAGGCGATGAGTTCCGTGCGCGGGGCATGCAAATGGGTCTCGTTGCCCGGCGAGATCTGCAGAATCGCTGTTTCGACCTCGGTAAAGCCTTGCTCGTCGAACCAGGCCCTGACGGCCCGGGCAACGGCGCCCCTGGCGGCCAAAAACGGCTTGATATCGGTGTGCCGGGCCGCAGACCACCACGGCCACATGTTCTTGTCCGCAACCATCAGTCAATCGCCTTGTCGGGCCGCAAAACGCTAGCTTCGAGGCACAAAATCAGTATGTTGCAGCCCGAAACCGCCCCCGACAGCCGCCAGGGACAGCCCTGCCAGGCACGATTCCGGGCCAGAATATCAGGAAAAACAGCTTTGAAAGTCATCGCCAGCTCTATTCGCAAAGGCAACATCATCGAGCAAGACGGTAAGCTCTACGTCGTGCTCACGGCCGAGAACATCCACCCCGGCAAGGGAACCCCGGTCAGCCAGATCGAAATGCGCCGTATCGGCGACGGCGTGAAGATTTCGGAGCGCTACAAGACCACCGACCAGGTGGAAAAAGCGACGGTCGAGGACACGAATTTCAATTACCTTTATGAGGACGGCGACGGCTTCCACTTCATGAACACCGAGAATTACGATCAGGTCCAGGTTTCCAAGGAAATCGTCGGATCGTCGGCACCTTATTTGCAAGAGAACATGACTGTGAAGCTGTCGCTTCACGACGGTAATCCGGTCGCGATCCAGTTGCCGCAGCGCGCGACGCTGGAAGTCGTGGAAACCGAACCGGTCACCAAGGGACAAACGGCGTCGTCCTCTTACAAGCCCGCCGTCCTGTCCAATGGCGTCCGCACCGCCGTGCCGCCGCACGTCGCCGCCGGCACGAGGATTGTGGTGATGACCGAAGACGGATCTTACGTCGAACGCGCCAAGGACTAAGACAAGGATTAAGGTCAGAGTACGCAGCATGCGCCGGGGGGCGTCACAGTGGGATCGGGGGCCAGCACGTTCGCTGCTCGTCTACAGCTAGCCTTCTTTTTGTTCGTTGCCGGCGTGAACGCGTTGGCCGCGGACGAATTCAGAAGCCCGGCGATCTCTGCCGCGCGCGTGGACTGGCGCGCAGCGCTTGACCAACTCCGCACCGAGATCGGAACCCACCCCTCGGTCGTCCCGGCATTTACGTTCGCCCGCCGATATCGACTGGCAGCGTCAGACCCGCGCTCGCTGCCGGCTTTCGTGCAGCTCAACGCGACCACCTCCCAAATCTTCACCGGGATCGGCCGCAGCACGATTCCGGTCCTGCTGCCGGTCGACACCGCGGCCTATCTTGAGGCGCGGTTGACGGGCACGCCCGAAAATCTCTCGCTGGCGCGCTTTCAGGCCGACTTTCATCCCGCCGACGTGTTCGAGGCAGGTCCAGCCGGCTATGACGCGGTATTTTCGCTCGAGCCCGGCGCAGGCAGCGACATGCCGCGACGCATCTTTGCCAAGCCGGTGGAAGTCCAGATCACGGGCTCGCTCCTGACCTACGATCTCAATGATCCCCTTGGCGGCAAAGGCGAGCCGGTCAAATCGCTGGCCGCGCAATATCCCGACCTGCGCCGTTTCATCCGGGAAGGTTACGTGCGCTATGCCTTCACGCGCTTTGGCGTTCCCTACGTGGTTTCGATCCAGTGCCTGGACAGCGTGGCAAAGGCGAAACGTCTAGCCTGTCGCGAGGCCTATCCGGTCGCCGAGCGATTCCTGAAAGCGCTGCACGTCGTGGGCGGCCTGCCCTCGCGCCCGCGGATGGATCTCACCCCGGAAAGCGTCGAGCGTCCCTTCATTATGTCCCCGGATTTCACCTACCGGCCGCCCGGTGACATCGTGGCCCATAGCACATCGCGCAAGCTGAACGGCCGCGTCGACTATACCGCCTACTCGCAGATTCGCTTTCCATTGGAGAAGGCGCCAGCTTTCGCCCATTCGCAATCCTTCCGCCCGCGCAAGAGCGACAAGTTCGACGAACTTGCAGTTGGTCCGACCAGCTATCCCTGGCAGGACAATTTCTGTGAAGCGCGCAGTTTCAGCGTCGGCCAATGCGCCAGCGGATTCGGCCATCAGGGTCAGGACATGCGGCCCGCTCTCTGTCCTCCTCACGATGACGGACCGGAGCATTGCGACCCCAAACAAAGAGCGGTGGTTGCGGTCCGCGACGCCGTCCTGATCCGCGAGCCGAAGCAGCAGGCAGCGACGCTTCAGATCAATACCCGCAACGAGCACATACGTTTCCGCTACATGCACATGGACCCGTCGGCGATGGATGCCGACGGTGTTCTGAACGGCCGCCATGTCGGGGAAGGCGAAAAAATTGGCGTCGTTTCCAATTATCTCGACCGCCCCAATGGCACCACGCGCCACCTGCACTTCGACATTCAGGTGTTCACGCGCGACGGATGGTTATGGATCAATCCCTATGTCACGCTCGTCTCCGCCTATGAGCGTCTGATCCACGGACGCGGGCGCGAAGTCGGCCCGCACAGTGTAGCTGCCGCCGACGTGGCCCATGCTCTGCCTGAGGACATGAGCCGTCGGGACATGGAAGAAGGCAGCGAGTAACGCCGTCCGCCCTGGTGGCGTTATTCCAGCATAGTCGTGAGTTGGGCGCCCTCATCCGCCACAAATACGGCAATCAATTCGGCCGGCTCGGTATTGCTCGCATTGGCCGAAACCAGATGCGTCGAACCCGGCGGCTCGAAGAACGATTGACCAACGCCAAATGTCTCAACCGGACCGCCCCCAAGCTGGGAACGGATCTCGCCCTTCGTGATATAGGCGGTCACCGAGCCCGCATGACGATGCGCGCGGCTAAAACCCCCGGGGCCGTAGAACACCCGCACGACCGTCACCCGTTTGCCGGGCACGTTCGGCAGAGCGTGGGAAGTGATCACTTCGACCTTGTCGAGCGGTGAACCCGCCGCGGCCGCGCTACTGATGCAGAGCGGCGCCAAAACACCGGATATTTGGTCCATTGTCAGCGGCAAGGTTTTTCCAGCGACCAACGCGCAGGCAACGCCGGCCACAGCCGCGAGCAAAACCGGCCGCTTATGGGGCCGTATCGACAAGGGTGATGTCATCGCCATCGATATCATGATCATTCCTCCCGATTGTTGTTTGATCCACCCACTTATGAAGCTTTCGCACTAACCTGAGCCTGCCGGGCCGGCGGCCTCCAGCGATAGGCGACGCCAAACCGGTTCCAGACATTGATCGAGGCAACGGCCGAGGTCAGATAGGTCAGTTCCTTGTCGGAAAATTCCGTGCGCGCCTGATCATAGACTTCGTCGCTGACGCCACCCGTCAGCAGCGTCAGCGCTTCGGTCCAGGCCAGCGCCGCGCGTTCCCGCGGGGAAAACTGCGGCGCCTCACGCCACACCACGACCAAATTGAGCTTGTCGACGGACACGCCGAGCCGCTCGGCCTGAAGGATGTGATGCTGCACGCAGAAGGCGCAGCCGTTGATCTGCGATGCCCGCAGCTTGATCAGCTCGAGCAACGGCTTCTCGATGCCGGCCTTCGCGGCAAGACCGCCGAGCGCGAGAACGCTCTCGTAAGCGTCCGGCGCCAGCGCTTGAAAATCGCTATATTCCTTGCGGGCATGTGACATTCTAGATCTCCCATGTTATCAGTCTTCTTATTCATTATAAGAGCACTGATATGATGCGCAAGTCTGCCAGTCGCACGAAGTCGGGATCACGGGAAAAACAAGTAGGACGGCAAAAATCCCGCCGGCGCGAAAAGCCCTCTGCCGAGGTTTCGGCTCTGCATGGCGTCCGGCCTCCGCCGCCGGGCTCCGGCAAACGCGGCGAGGACGGCCACATCGCCTATCTGCTGCGGCAGGCCCAGGCCGCGACGCGGCTGACGCTGGAGCGCGCCCTCGCCGATCTCGGGGTCACACAACCACAATTTGCCGTTCTCACCATGCTCAACGCCTATCCCGGCCTTTCCGGCGCCGACGTTGCCCGCGTGGCGCTGCTGACACCGCAAACGGTCGGCGTCATTATTGCCAACCTGGAACGCGACGGCGCGATCCAAAAGACACCGCATCCGGTGCACGGCCGGGTATTGCAGTGGACGCTGACCCGCCGCGGTTCGGATCTGCTCGACCAGTGCCGCCGCCGTGTCGCCACCGTGGAACGGCGCCTGATGACTGGATTAAGCGCCAAGGCGGAGGTCACGATCAGGCGCTGGCTGTCCAAAATCGCCGCAGATCTGCACCGGGATGATTGAGGCTCCCGCTGACTTGGCTCTGCCGGGGCAAGCTCGGCGCGGTTAGACTGGCTGGATGACACAGCCTGATTCCCGAGGGGTGCCCACACGCCGCGCGCTGCTCGGCTCGGGTCTTGCCGCCGGCGCCCTGTTCGTCGATCCCCTCGCCGCCTTCGCAGTCGTCCCGCCGGGCTTTGAACAATGGCGCGACCGATTTCGCGCGCACGCGCTGGCGAAGGGGGTTTCGGAAGCGACATGGACGCGCGTAATGGGCCGCATCGAGCCGGATATGTCTGTCTTCAGGGAACTTCGGAACCAGCCGGAATTCATTGAAGAGCTCTGGCAATATATCAATCGCCGGGTCTCGGACTGGCGCATCGTCAACGGCCGCGAGGCGCTCCGAAAAAACGAGGCGCTGTTCACCCGGATCGAGCAGGACTATGGCGTCGAGCGCGGCACGCTATTGGCGTTGTGGGGCGTCGAATCCGCCTATGGCGATCCGCTGGTGCAGCAGAACCACATGCGCCCGATATTTCCCGCGTTAGTGGCGCTCGCCTGGAACGAGCCGCGCCGCCGCGCCTATTGGGAATCCGAACTGATCAATGCGCTGCGCATCGTCGATCGCGGATGGAGCACGCCGGAGGAAATGCGGGGATCGTGGGCCGGCGCGATGGGACATACCCAGTGGATGCCGGAGGTCTGGCTCAATGTCGGCATCGATTACGATCATGACGGCCGGGTCTCTCCCTTCGGCAGGCCAGACGATGCGCTCGGTTCTACCGCGCGCTATCTCGTCAACCGCGGCAAATATCACGGTGGCGAACATTGGGGCTATGAAGTCCGCGCCAATGGTGCCTCATCCCACGGCAATCGCAGCTACGCGGCATGGGGCAGCGCGGGCGTTGCGCGCGCCGACGGCGCGCCGTTCCCGCAGCCCGACGCCTCCGCGCAACTATGGACGCCGGTGCCGGGCGGCCCGAGTTTTCTATTGGGACCGAATTTCTATTCGGTGCGAAGCTATAATCCCGCGATGAACTACGCGCTCGCGATCTGCCATCTCGGAGACCGCATCCTCGGCGGTCCGCCCTTTATCCAGCCGTTCCCCGGCTCCGAGCGCGCGCTGACGCTCGCCGAGGTGAAGGAGATGCAGGTCCGCCTAACCAAAGCAGGCTTTGACACCGGCGGCACCGACGGCCGCGTCGGCAATGACACCATGCAGGCGGTCCGCGATTATCAGACCAAGATGGGGCTTGAGCCGGCCGACGGTTATGGCGGCTTGAAGGTGCTGGCGCGGCTGCGGCAGGGTTCGTAAGCCCAAGGACGGTCCGCGTTACCTGATCACCGCCGGCCCCTGATCGGGCACGGCGACATCGAGCACACGCAGTTGCACGCGCTCGGTGCCCTGCCAGCGATCGACCGCGAGCGACCCCGCCACATGCAGGATCTGGCCGCGATGAGCGGTCAGCGCGTTACCCAGTTTCTGGCCGATCGAGCGAAACGCGATGCCGTTGACGATCGCGCCATCGCCCGACTTGAAGCGCACGCGCAAATGCGCCTGGCCGACCTCGTCGGCATACACCAGTTGGTGCGAGGGCAGTGCCAGCACCGGCTCGGGATTGCCGCTGCCAAAGGGTCCGGCGCGGTTAAGCGTTGCAGCCAATTCCGTGGTCACGCCGCGCGCGCTAACCGCGCCGTCGACGAAGATTTCGTTGACATGGCGCGACTGCGCCACGTCGTGCGCCAGCGCGCTCTCCATATAGGCCCGGAACTCGGCGAGTCGTTCTTTGCGCAAGGTCACGCCTGCGGCCATGGCGTGGCCGCCGCCCTTCATCAAGAGACCATCATGAACAGCTTGCCGCACCGCCTTGCCGAGATCGACGCCGCCGATCGAACGGCCGGATCCCGTGCCGATGCCGCCGGGCTCAAGCGCAATGGCGAACGTGGGACGCGAGAACTTGTCCTTCAGCCGTGAGGCGACAAGACCCACGATGCCCGGATGCCAACCCTCCGAGGCTGTGACGATCACCGAACCCTTGTCTTCTAGCCCAAGCGAGGCCAGCGCTTCGGCTTCGGCCTGTGCTTCGGCCACCTGTTCGATCACCCGCCGTTCGGTGTTGAGCCGGTCGAGCTCGGCCGCGATCTTTGCTGCTTCCGAAATATCACCTTCCAGCAATAGCCGTACGCCGAGATCGGCGCGCCCGATCCGGCCGCCCGCGTTGATGCGCGGCCCCAGCATGAAGCCGAGATGCCAGGCTTCCGGCGGGCCGTTCAGCCGAGAGATATCCATCAGCGCGGTGTGGCCGACATGGTCGCGCCGGCGCATCGCAATCAGGCCCTTGGCGACGAAGGCGCGATTGAGCCCGATCAGCGGGGCAACGTCGGCGACGGTGCCGAGCGCCACATGATGCAGCATACCGAGCAAATCCGGCTCCGGCATTTCGGGCGTCCAAAATCCCCGCGCCCGCAGTTCGCGATTGACCGCGACCAGCGTGACCAGAACGAGGCCGACGGCCGCGAGATGACCAAGGCCCGAGAGATCGTCCGGCCGGTTCGGATTCACCAGCGCCTCGACGTCAGGCAATACATCGCCGCACTGATGGTGGTCGATCACCACGACCGACATGTCGAGCTTGCGTGCTTCCACGAGCGGCTCAAGGCTGGTGGTGCCGCAGTCGACCGTCACCAGCAGCGTGGCACCCTTCCCTGCCAGCGTCCGCACCGCCTCGACGTTCGGCCCATAACCCTCGAAAATCCGGTCGGGAATGTGGATCAGCGGATCGAGCCCGCAGTGGCGTAAATGCCAGGTGAGCAACGCGGCAGACGTAGCGCCGTCAACATCGTAATCGCCGAAGACAGCGACCTTTTCACCTCGCAAAGCCGCATCAGCGATGCGTTTGGCGGCAGCCTCCATCTGCGTCACGGTGTAGGGGTCGGGCATCAGCTTGCGGATGGTCGGATCGAGAAAGTCCTCGACCGCGTCGATGTCGACATCGCGCCCGGCAAGCAAGCGCGCCAGCATTTCCGGCAATTGATAGCGCTGCGTAATCGCCAGCGCCCGGGCCGCTCCGCGCGGATCCAGCCGGTCGCGCCACAGCTTTCCGGTCAAGGAATGCGCGACACCGAGAAAGGCCGGCGGAGCCTCGACGGGCAATGCGGATGCGGGGAGCGTCATGATGCCTGTGAAAGATAGGCGAAATCGCCCGAGGTTCAATGATTCGCGCGTAATTTGCGCGGCGGGCAAATCAGCGACCGCACTGCCGCATTGTTTTCAGGGTAACCGACTTTCGCCGAGCTGACAGACGTCGAGAGCGCCCGACGTCTATCAACTCGGCCGCATTTTATGCCTTGGCCAGGGCCTGTTCCAGATCGGCGATGATGTCGTCGACATGTTCAATACCGATTGACAGCCGCACATAGCCTTCCGTGACGCCTGTCCGGAGCTGTTCTTCCTTCGTCAGTTGCGAGTGGGTCGTTGTGGCCGGATGGATGGCCAATGAGCGCGCGTCGCCGATATTGGCAACATGATAGAACATCCTCAGGGCATCGATGAATTTGCGGCCTGAATCCATGCCGCCCTTCAATTCGAAACCCAGCAAGCTGCCATAG
>DATHPL010000625.1:0-2733 GCA_035483915.1 Bradyrhizobium sp. | reverse complement strand
AGAAGCGCCTTCAGCGGCGCCTCGCGATCGCCTTTGGGCGGCGGCAGCCGGTGCACGATGGCTTCCAGCACGTCGTCGATACCAAGGCCGGTCTTGGCCGAGATCATCACAGCGTCGGACGCATCGATGCCGATCACGTCCTCGATCTGCTTCTTGACCTGTTCGGGTTCCGCGGCCGGCAGGTCGATCTTGTTCAGCACCGGCACGATTTCATGGCCGGCATCGAGCGCGTGATAGACGTTGGCGAGCGTCTGGGCCTCGACGCCCTGGCTCGCATCGACCACGAGCAGCGAGCCTTCGCAGGCCGCGAGCGAGCGCGACACTTCGTAGGCGAAATCGACATGGCCGGGGGTGTCGATCAGATTCAGGATGTAGGATTTACCGTCCTTGGCCGCATAGGTCAGCCGCACGGTTTGCGCCTTGATCGTGATGCCGCGCTCGCGCTCGATGTCCATGGAATCGAGCACCTGTTCCTTCATCTCGCGGGCCTGCAACCCGCCGGTGGTCTGGATCAGGCGGTCGGCCAGCGTCGATTTGCCATGGTCGATATGCGCAACAATCGAAAAGTTGCGGATGTTCGAAATCGGGACTGAGGTCATGGGCGCGGGATAGCATTCGTGTTCCGGTGCGGCAACCATATTGCGGTATTTTAACGGGTCTTCTTCACGTCAAGCTGATTTAACGGCGGCGGAAAACGCGCTACCCAAACCGGAAGATCAACAGAGGTATTAAAGCGCATGTCGCCGACACTGCGTTCGTCTGCAACCTTGCCGCGCCGCCGGACCCTCCGGCGGCTGAGCCCTCGGCGGCTTGCGGCCTGGGTGATGGCCTCAGCAACGAATCGCAACGGCGCATCGGCGTTTGTGTTCGGCTTTGCCGCGATCCATGCGCTGCTCTGGACCGTGATCCTGATCAATCTGAAGGCGGCGCAGGACGTCCACATGGACGTCGCCGAGGCGTTTGCCTGGGGACAGAAATTCCAGCTTGGCTACGGCAAGCATCCGCCGCTGGCGGGTTGGATCGCCGGTGTCTGGTTCGACATGTTCCCGGTGACCGATTGGGCTACCTATCTGCTGGCGATGACGACGCTGGCCATCGGGCTTGTGATCTCATGGCTAGTCGCGATCAGGGTGGTGGATTATCGCCGGGCGTTTCTTGTCGTGGTGATGCTGGCGATCTATCCGATCTTCAATTTCAAGGGCTTCAAGTTCAATCCGGACCTGCTGCAACTCGTCACGCTGCCGCTTCTGGTGCTGGCCTATCTCAACGCGTTCGAAAAGCGATCTGCGCTCTCAGGCCTCTGGCTCGGGCTCGCCGCTGCGCTTGCCTTGATGACCAAATACTGGGTGCTGACCATGATCGGCGCGGTCGGGCTTGCCTCGCTGATTCACCCCGACCGGCTGAAATTCCTGCGGTCGCCGGCGCCCTGGGTTGCGATCGTCGCCGCCGTCGTTGCGATGATCCCGCATCTTCTGTGGTTGAAAGAGGTGGACTTCGCGCCGCTGGTCTATGCCGGCGATGTCTACGGGAATCGAACCCGCACTGAGAGCGCGATGCTGGTTTTCGGTTACGTCGAACATAATCTGGGACTGCTGGTCTTGCCTGTGGTGCTCGCTGGCGTTGCCCTTGTCGGGACAGGCCTGGTGCGCCGGCCGAAGGTCGCGCTGGCGCGCATCTGGTCGCGCGGCGCCAACACAAGCGTGAACCTGGCGCAGGCGCTCAACGTCTGGATCATCCAGATTGTGGTCGCGGTCGGGCCGCCGCTCGGCGGATTGATCTTGTCGGTCTATATGAAGACCGATTGGGGGATTTCGCTGTTCTTTCTGACGCCATTGGCGCTGGTCGCGATTCCGCAGCTGCGCGTGCCCGGCGTCGCCCTGGTCCGGATCATGGCGATTTGGCTGGTGCTCACACTGGCCACACTCGCCGCCTCGCCCACCATCGCCCTTCATGAGATCACCGACAGTCCCAATGCGGCCTTCAGCTACGGCGCACGCTCGCAGTTGGCCCGCGAACTGACAGGCCTGTGGCACAATCGTTTCTTTTCGCGCTGGTCCGTGGTCGCCGGCACGACGGAGATCGGCGAGCCGATGACGTTCTATAGCCCCGATCATCCGGCGCCGTTGACGCCGGGCGAAATCTGGTCGTCCGGCCTGACCTCGCTGGAAGAAGCCAAACGACTCGGATTCATCGGAATCTGCGATACCACGGATAACCGGCTGCCGCAGTGCGAGGCCTGGATGGCCGAGAACGCCAAGGATGCCGAGCAGGTGGCCGTGACCACGCAGCGCTTTTTTAAGGGCCATGCGGGGCCGACGACGACCTGGAAGATTTATATCGAACCGCCGGCGAAGTAATTTTCCTTCACCTCTCCTCGCAAAGGCGGGGCGAGGGAGTGCGCTACCGACGCGGCGCAGGCCTGCCAGATCCAGATATGGCCTTCACATGTTCTCTTCGTTGAACTTGGCGGCAACGAGTTCGGTGATCGCGTCGAGCGCGGCCTGAGCCTGTGGTCCAGCCGCCGAGACTGTGATCGATGTGCCGGGTCCCGCCGACAGCATCATCAGGCCCATGATCGACGTGCCGCCGACCGTCTCGCTGCCCTTGGTCACCCAGATTTCGGCTTCGAAGCGCTCGACCATCTGCACGAACTTGGCGGAAGCCCGCGCGTGGAGTCCGCGTTTGTTGACGATCGGCAGTTCGCGGGAAAGCGCGCCTTCCGGAATGCTCGGT
>DATHPL010000624.1:0-2660 GCA_035483915.1 Bradyrhizobium sp. | reverse complement strand
CCCCTCATCCCGACCTTCTCCCCGCAAGCGGGGAGAAGGAGAAGTAAGATGCCGCTGCAAAACCGCGTGTTGCCGTCAGGCGAGATTGTCGCGATTTCGGATCGCGGAATGTTTGTCGGCAACCGCGGCATCATCCACAGCCCCGCCACGAAAAAGCTCCTGAAGAAGCGCTGGTCGACCGACGCTTGGCTCACCTGCGTGCTCGATTTCCGTGGCCGCCGGCGCAAGGTGATGGAGCGGCAGAGCTGGACCGAGCTGTTCTTTCTCGATGAAGCCACTGCCTTTGCGGCAGGGCATCGCCCCTGCTTCTACTGCCGGCGCGAGGATGCCAATCGCTTTCGTGCCGCCTGGGAGAAGGGCAATCGCGTGAGCGACGTGCTCGCGCCCGAGATCGACGCCGTGTTGCACCGCGAACGCTTCGCTTCGGCCAAGAAGCTGCATCCGTTACCGAGGGAAATAGAAAAACTGCCTGACGGCACGATGGTGCAGGCCGGTGAGGCGAGCTTTCTGATCGCACAGGGAAGGGCGCTGTTGTGGTCGCCGTCCGGCTATCGCGCGGTGAAGGGCGGCATCACAGATGCGAAACTCTTGACCCCGCCTTCGACCGTGCGCGCGTTCGCGGCCGGTTACCGGCCGGTGCTGCATCCGAGTGTCGCCCTAAGGCAGACCTCATCCTGAGGAGCGACCGACAGGCCGCGTCTCGAAGGATGGATGGGAGGAGTAAGACCCGGGCCTCATGGTTCGAGACGGCGCAAGCGCCTCCTCACCATGAGGGCAGAGCCCGTCACCCCAGCCTCTCGCGTGCCAGCTTCGCGCCCGCGCCGAGCGCCATCAGCTTGGCTTCGGCGATGTCCCGGCGCATCGGCGCCATGCCGCAATTGGTGGTTGGGATGATGTCGCTCTTGGCCACGAATTTCGAGACGGCGTCGATCACCGCGACAACGTCGTCGGCGGTTTCGACCGTGTCGCTCGCCACATCGATCACGCCGGCCTGGACCTTTTTGCCCTTGAGCAAAGCGAGCAGTTCGAGCGGTACCCGCGAGTTGCGGCATTCGATCGCGACCTGCTGGAGCGGGCTCTTGGCGATCGTCGGAAAAATATCCTCATACTGCCGCCACTCGTTACCGAGCGTTTCCTTCCAGTCGGTATTGGCCTTGATGCCGTAGCCGTAGCAGATGTGCACGGCGGTGGCGCAGGTCAGCCCCTCGGCGGCACGCTCCAACGCCTTGATGCCCCAGTCGTTGACCTCGTCCATATAGACGTTGAAGGCAGGCTCATCGAACTGGACGAGGTCGACACCGTCGGCCTGCAACGCCTTGGCTTCCTCATTGAGCAGTTCGGCAAAGGCAAACGCCATCTTGACGCGGTCGCCGTAATACTGGTCGGCAATGGTATCGATGATGGTCATCGGGCCGGGCAGAGTGAACTTCAGCTTGCGCGCGGTGTGGGTGCGGGCGACGCGGGCCTCGTCGGCATGGACGCGGCCCTTCAGCCGCAGCGGCGCCACCACCTGCGGCACCATCGCCTTATAGCGATCCTTGCGGATTCCCATCTCAACCTTGTGGGCGAAATCGATGCCGTCGACCTTCTCCAGGAAGCCGTGGACGAAGTGCTGCCGCGCCTGCTCACCCTCGGTCACGATGTCGATGCCGGCGTCTTCCTGAATCTTCACCGCGAGCATGGTCGCATCGCGCTTGGCGCGGGCGAGTTCATCGCCCTGCGATTTCCAGGGCGCCCACAGCTTGTTCGGTTCGGCCAGCCATTCGGGCTTGGGCAGGGAGCCGGCGATCGTGGTCGGAAACAGCATTTTGGGCGTGTCCTCTGGAGTTTCGTGACGTGTTGGGCCTCTCAATGCCATGTCCGAACGCCGAGGTACATCCAATTTCAGAAGGTGGAATGCGACCAAAGCAGGGGGTAGGATCACGCCTAAGCCCCATCACACGGAATTTCCCATGATCGACCTCTATTACGCGCCGACGCCGAACGGCTGGAAAATCTCGATCATGCTGGAGGAACTCGGCATTCCCTATAACGTGATCCCCGTCAACATTCGCGCGGGCGATCAGTTCAAACCGGAATTTCTGGCCGTGAGCCCGAACAACCGGATTCCGGCGATCGTCGACCGTCGGCCTTCCGATGGTGGCGGGCCGTTCTCGGTGTTCGAGACCGGCGCGATCCTGATTTATCTTGCCGAAAAGGTCGGGCGTTTTCTGCCGGCCGAGTTGCGGGCGCGCTCGGTCGTGATCCAGTGGGTGATGTGGCAGATGAGCGGACTTGGTCCGATGCTCGGCCAGCACGGGCATTTCGCGCTTTATGCGCCGGAGAAAATTCCGTATGCGATCCAGCGCTACCGTGACGAGGCGGCGCGGCTTTATCATGTGCTCGATGCGCAACTCGGCAAGACCGGCGCCTATGTCGCGGGTGGTGAGTACACCATCGCCGATATCGCCTGCTTTCCCTGGACCATGACGCACAAGGCGCAAGGCTTTACGCTTGACGACTATCCGAACGTCAAGCGTTGGTATGCGGACGTTCGTGCCCGGCCGCAGGTGCAGGCGGGATTAGCGATCGGTAAATTCGTCAAGGAGCCGTTTGACGAGGAGGCGCGCAAGAACATGTTCGGCCAGCGCGCCAAGGAGATGGTCGAGAAGAAGTGAGAA
>DATHPL010000623.1:0-8842 GCA_035483915.1 Bradyrhizobium sp. | reverse complement strand
GGCTGTTGTCGATCGATCTCGCCCGGCCGGAACCGGAAAGGGTCGTTAAGACAATTGCTATCAATGAGCACGAATAATGGAACGAGTAGCGGACTCGACCGCTTGGACTCAGAAGGAGTCGAGACGATGACCGAAGTTAATATTGCGTTAGAACCGCGCGTCTCCCTGGAGGCGCTGGCAAGCCTCGGCGAGGGCCATATCGCCTATGTGAAGCAGATCCGATCCGAAGACGTGCCGGACCTGTTCCCGCAGGCGCCGAAGATCGCGCCCGGACTGAAGCTGTTTGCGCTCCACGCCGCTGACGGCACCCCGATCATGCTCACCGACTCGCGCGAAGCCGCGGTCGCGAATGCCTGGAGCAATGAACTGCAGGCCGTGAGCGTGCACTGACGGCGTCAGCGCCGCACAGATGCGGATCAATCAAGCGCGGACAGCGCCCGGGAGATCGGGCGCTACCGGCGTTTTCCGACAAAAGCGATAAGCGATATCAGGCGGCGCTCGCCGGCGGCAGCGCCAGCACCGAATAGATCGCCTGGGCCTCGCGCGAGGCTCTCAACTTCTTCGCCACATCCTGGTCGCGCAACAGCCGCGCGATTCGCGCAAGCGCTTTCAGGTGATCGGCGCCCGCGCCTTCCGGCGCCAGCAGCAGGAAGACGAGATCGACCGGCTGTCCGTCCATCGCCTCGAAATCGATCGGGCGTTCCAGCCTGGCGAACAAGCCAAAAATCTTTTCCAGTTTAGGAAGCTTGCCGTGCGGGATCGCAACGCCGTATCCGACCGCCGTTGTCCCGAGCTTCTCCCGCTGCAACAGCACTTCGAAGATCGAGCGCTCGTTCTGTCCGGACAGCGTTGCCGCGCGCGCTGCCAATTCCTGCAGTGCCTGCTTCTTGCTGTTGACTTTTAAAGCCGGGAGAATCGCCTCGGGTGCGACCAGATCGGTAATCGTCATGGGGCGTTCCGAGGTAAATCGAGCGTCAGGTTGCGAAAAGACTTCGGCGGGCGAATGAGGTGGAAAGGCGGCCGCCCACCACCCCGTTGCTAATTGGGTGGGCTTCTACTCCAACGCAAGAGCGGTGCCAACACCTGCGGAGTTTCCCCCGAGCCGTATCGTTAAGGGCGCGGACCATAGGGTCGCTCCCGGTGGCCGTCAATGCCGAACAGCACCCTTGCTTGCGATAGTTTTGGATAGAGCTGTCTCATGCCTAGCGTGTTGTTTCAGCACCATCTTTTGGGAGGGCGCCGGTTCCACCGGGCCGCTAGCCCGCCGCCTGGAGCGTAGGGGGATCGATCCATCCGACATTACCGTCGGGGCGGCGGTAGATGACGTTAACCCGGCCGCTTGAGCCATGGTGGAATACCAGGCAGGCGGCGCCGGTCAGGTCCAGTTCCATCACCGCTTCGGAGACCGAAAGGCGCTTCAGGGACGTCGTGGCCTCGGCGATGATGACAGGACTATAGCCTGACATCTCTTCATCGCTCTCGGCAGGCGCCTCGATCACATAGCTCAGTGCGTCGAGCGCTTCCATTCCCGCCAGCGCCTCTGAAGCCGCGTGGGCCTTGCGGGCAGAGCGATCCTTCAACCGGCTCTTGTAGCGGCGCAGCCGTTTCTCGATCATCAGTAGCGCCTGGTCGGCGCTGGCATAGGCGTCGGCCGCGCTCGAATCCGCTTCCAGCGTGATGCCCGAATCAAGATGCAACGCGCAATCGGTTCGGAAGTCGGAGCCGTCCTTGCTGAGCGTGATATGGCCGGAATAATTGCCGTCGAAATATTTGCGCAGCACTTCGTTGGTGCGCTCCGAAACACGTCCGCGCAAGGCGTCGCCGACACTGATGCTTTTTCCAGAGATCCGGAGAGTCATGGTGTGCCTCGATCGTTTCGTGTCGTTATCGTTGCGCACACCGACACTAATCCGATTTCAGCAGGACGCAATCAGGCGGGCTGAGGGTCCCGGGATCGATCGGATGCGGCGGGCGCCGACAGGGCATTGCCGAGCATACTTTGCTTGTCGCGCCGCCGCTGAACCGACGATGGAATCCGCATGGCCTCACGGTACTTGGCGACGGTGCGACGGGCGATATCAATGCCGGTGGCGCGCAAACGTTCCACGATGGTGTCGTCGGAAAGGATCAGCGCCGGATCTTCCGCATCGATTAGCTGCTTGATGTGGTGGCGCACCGCCTCCGCCGAATGGGCCTCGCCGCCATCGGCCGAGGCGATCGAAGCGGTAAAGAAATATTTTAGTTCGAATATGCCGCGATTGGTCGCCATGTATTTGTTGGCGGTGACGCGCGAGACCGTCGATTCATGCATCTGGATCGCGTCGGCGACAGCTTTCAGATTGAGCGGCCTCAGGTGCGCCACGCCGTGTGTGAAGAAGCCGTCCTGCTGGCGGACGATTTCGCTCGCAACCTTCAAAATCGTGCGGGCGCGCTGATCGAGCGCACGAACCAGCCAGGTCGCATTCTGCAGACAGTCGCTGAAATAGGATTTGTCGCCGTCCTTGCGAATCGTCTTCGATAGTTCGGTATAGTAGGTCTGGTTGACGAGCACGCGCGGCAGCGTCTCGCTGTTGAGTTCGACATGCCATCCGCCGTCCGGACCCGGACGCACATAGACATCAGGCACCACGGTCTGCGCGCGGGCCGAGCCGAACTTCAGGCCCGGCTTCGGATCGAGCCTTCGAATTTCTCCGATCATGTCGGTGATGTCTTCGTCGTCGACGCCGCACAGCTTGCGCAGGCTCGCAATATCGCGCTTGGCCAGAAGCTCGAGATTTTCGACCAGCGCCCGCATCGCAGGATCGTAGCGATTGAGATCGCGCAACTGGATCGCCAGACACTCGCTCAACGAGCGCGCGCAAACTCCGGGCGGATCGAATTTCTGCAACACCGCGAGCACCGCCTCGACGTCGTCAGCCGAAGCGCCGAGGCGTTCGGCGGCCTGTCCAAGATCAGCCGGCAAATAACCGGCTTCATCGACCAGATCGATCAGGTATTGGCCGATCATGCGCTGGGCGGGCGCGGTGAAAGCCACCGCCAACTGCTCGGCCAGATGTCCGCCCAGCGTCACTTCGGCGGCGGCAAAGGCTTCGAGATTGTAGCCGTCGTCGTTGGATGCGCCGCCACCCCATTCGGTATAGGTGGTGGGGGCGGCGTCCTGCGCGTTGCGCGCGGCCGCTTCGGCGGGTTCTTCCGAAAACACGTTATCGAGCGGTGTATCGAGGGTCTGTTCGATCTCGGCGCGGCTGCCGAGATCGCGATTCATCCATTCTTCCTGGGCCGGCTCGAAGCCGTCGGCGCCGGACCCTTGCGAATCACCCGAAAATTCCTCGCCAAGACCGCTCTCGGAACCCTCTGCGTGCCCTGCCGCCGGCTCACCGGCGACGGGCGCCTCCGGACCGTCGCTTTCGCGCTCAAGCAGCGGATTTCGCTCCAATTCCTCTTCAACGAAGGCCGAAAGGTCGAGATTGGACAGCTGAAGCAGCTTGATCGCCTGCATCAACTGCGGCGTCATCACCAGCGACTGTGACTGGCGGAATTCTAGTCTCTGCGTCAGCGCCATGGAGGCAAGAACCGATTCCCAAAACTTGGTCCGATTCTTGCTTAAACTAGTCCTGTGCCGATGTACACGCCTTGACTTTGCGGAAAGAAGCGCGGGAGCGGCCGGTTAGATGCCCCCTCAGTTCCCCGATCAGAGGCGGAATTCTTCGCCGAGGTAAAGCCTGCGCACATCCGGATCGCTGACAATCTCGTCCGGACTGCCTTCCGTCAGGATTTGGCCGGCATAAACGATATAGGCACGGTCGGTCAGGCCGAGGGTTTCCCGCACATTGTGGTCGGTGATCAGGACGCCGATACCGCGATTGGTGAGGTGTCGGACCAGGTCCTGAATGTCGCCGACCGCGATCGGATCGATGCCCGCAAAGGGCTCGTCGAGCAGCATGTAGTTCGGATTGGTGGCGAGTGCGCGTGCGATTTCAACGCGACGCCGTTCGCCGCCGGATAGCGCAATGGACGGCGTCTTTCGCAGCCGCGTGATGTTGAATTCATCGAGCAGGGAATCGAGTTTGGCCTCGCGTTTTTTGCGCGAGGTCTCGACCACCTCGAGCACCGCGCGGATATTCTGTTCCACGGTGAGGCCGCGAAAGATCGAGGCTTCCTGCGGCAGGTAGCCGATGCCCAATCGCGCGCGCTGATACATCGGCAGCTTGGTGACGTCGTGGCCGTCGAGTTCGACGGCGCCGCGATCGGCCTTGATCAGGCCGGTGATCATGTAGAACACTGTCGTTTTACCGGCGCCGTTCGGCCCCAACAGACCCACGGCCTCGCCGCGCCGGACATAGATGCTGACCCCGCGCACGACCTGGCGGGTGCCGAAACTTTTTTCCACGCTATGCACAGCCAGATATCCCGCCCGCGGCGCCTGTCGTGGGGCGGCAGCACCGTTGGTTCTGGGTGCGGGTTTGGCGGGAGCCGGGCGGGGCGCAGGGTTTTCGGTGCGCGGCAATTCCAACGCGGGCGAGGGGGCGGTGCGCGCCAGCGGAGGCGCATCGCGCACCGGGCTCGTCAGCATTTCGCCCATGCGGTCGCCGAGCGAGGTAATGTCATCGCGCGAACGCGCAAAACCGCCTTTGCCGCGGTTTGCGGGGCGCCGCCGGAACATGCCGAGTAAATCCACCATCCCCGCTTCGTCCGAACCCTTCGAGAAGTTCCGCGGCGATTGATTCGCCCGCCCAACATGAATGACCGGATGCCCCTTGCCCAGCGGACCAGTCTCAAGTTCCCAGGCGACCCCGCCCGCTAGATACAGGCTCAGACCCTCGGCTTCAACCGCGGCCCAGCCGTTCTTTCATTAAAGTATTGACGCTACTTTGGTTTATTTGGGGTCAGAGACTGCGGTGCACCGGGCGGGGGCGCCAACGGCTGGGGACCCGGCGGCGATGCACCGGGGAGCGCGGGTCCAGTCCCGTTCTGGTTGGACGACTGGAACAGGCCCTGCACCCTGCCGGAATCCGATTCGACCCGGGAAACGCCGGTGGTCATATCCACCAACAATCGATCGCCCCGCAGAACGTTCTTGCCTTGGGTCATCACAACGGGACCCCCGCCGCCCAGCATGGTGATGAGGTTGGTCTTGGTGTCGAACACAGCCGACTCGCCGGTCACGACCTGATCCTTTTGCGTCACGACCACATTGCCTTTGGCCTCGAGCCGCTTGATCGACGATGCGCCTCCCGGGCCAGGCGTTGCAGATTGCATCGGTGCGGGTTGAGCAGGCGCAGGCGCCGGCTTGGCGGCAGCCTTGGCGTTGGCATTGGTGGCCGAAGCTGCGGTTGCCGGCGCGGCGTTCTGGCCCGATGATTCATAGAAGACCACCAAAACCTTCGAGGTCATGGTGGTGTCGCCCTGCACCACCTTCACGTTGCCGGTGAAGGTCGCTTCTTTTTTCTTGTCGCGCATCTCAAGCGAGGCCGCCTCGATCTGAATTGGCTGATCGCGATTCTGCGAAAAGCCCTGCATGGCATTCGGCACGCCGGTCACCGTGCTTTGGGCGCTTGCATCGCCCGCAAGCAACATCGCCAAGAACATCACCAAGGCAAAGCCGGCACGAGCGGCGCCAACGATGAAGCGGCCTTTGAGGATTTCCCAGTGAAACAGCTTCATCGGATCATTTCACGTTGGAGGTCGCGTTAGAGGACTTGGCGTTCGGCCGCGTCTTCGCAGGCTTTACCGGCGCCGGAGCCGGCTCAGGAGCGGCTTCGGCAGCCGGTGGCGGCATCTTGTCGATATTCATCACGACATTGCCGTCGAAGCGGACGACCTCGCCGCCACCCGTGATCTTCAGCCGGTCGGCAGAAATTTTTCCGTCGGCCCATTTGACATCGACGTGCTCGTCGGAGGTCACTATTCCCTTGCCCATGTCGACGAAAGCCTGGCTGAGCCACGCTTCATAGCCTGTGGTGGTCTGCAAATAGATGTCCTTGTGCAAATCAAGCAGCGACTGCTTGGTGTCCATCAATCCGTTGACCGCCTCCAGCGTGACGGTCGATTGATCTTCCATCAACACTTTGCCCCGCAGCGTCTTCAGTTCGACGTGATCCGGATCGGTCACATCCTGGGTAGCGGTTTTGGCCCAGACCTCATAGGGCCGCTGGTCCTGCGAATAGCCCGCCAAATGTGGCGATTCCATCGTGATCTTGGTGCCGGAAATGACCATGCTTCCCATGTCCAGCGGCAATTTCGGCAGCAGCATTTGAAACGGATTGAAGACCGACGACACCAGAATGATGGTTGCAAGCGACAGAATGACGGCGGCGGGCACGGCGATCCGCAAGATGCGCACCATCCGGCTGTGGCGCGCTGCGATGGCAAAGCGCGCCTCCATTCCGGCTTGATAGGCGGGATTCTGAACCGAGCTCACCAAATCTCCGATTTTCTGGAGCAATATCTGGATTGTTTTACCCTGACGGCAAGGCCCAGCCCACACTCCTTTCGGGAGTGTGTCCGAAAAGGGGCGCGGCCAACCGCTCGATCGTCAGCGACTAGGGCTCCGATTCCGAAGTTCGCGAACGACTGCGGCGACCTCTTGCCTCGACACTGAACTTCAAATTCACCGCACTCTTATCGCGCATCAGGAATGGGCGAAAATGTCCTCGGCTTCCCAGCCCTGCAGATCGAGCTTTGCCCGTGTCGGCAGGAAAGTGAAGCAGGCCTGCGCCAGTCCAAGCCGACCCTCGCGCGCGAGCATCGCATCAAGGCGTTCGCGCAACGCATGCAGATGCAGCACATCGGAGGCCGCATAAGCGAGTTGCGCTTCGCTCAGGCCCGGCGCGCCCCAGTCACTCGATTGCTGCTGCTTCGACAGCTCGATGTTGAGCACTTCGCGCACTAGGTCCTTCAGACCGTGGCGATCGGTATAGGTGCGGGACAGCCGCGAGGCGATCTTGGTGCAATAGACCGGTTCGGGCATCACGCCGAAAGCATTAAAGAGCGCGGCGAGATCGAAGCGGGCGAAGTGAAAAATCTTGGTGATCTTGGGATTGGCAAGCAGCGCTTTCAGATTCGGCGCGTCACTCGGCCCACTCCCACGATCTTTCGGGATTTGCACGACGTCGGCGCTGCCATCGCCATTCGACAGTTGCACCACGCAGAGCCGGTCGCGATGCGGATTGAGCCCCATGGTCTCGGTATCGATCGCCACGGCGTCGGTGTAGCGGGTGAGGTCGGGCAGATCGCCGCGATGCTGGCGTATGGTCATCAATAAGGGGCCTCTGGTCGATTCGGAGGAGAACCAACCTAACCTTCAAGCTCGCAAGAGGCGAGCGGCGGGACGCGGCTTTCGTCAGCAAAATGCTGCAAGGCGCTTCGGGCAGCGGAGCCGCATGTCGGGCGGCTCGAACCGTGGGATCAGGCCGTCTGGCTGTCCGGCAATTTCGGCGGCTGCAGTTCGCGACTGTTGGCCCAGCGATCCAGGTTTTCGATGATCTTCTGATGGCTCGGACGCAGCGGCTGTCGCGCGTCGGGCTCCTCGGAAAGTGCACGTGGCAGCTTGAGACGGTCGGCCATGGGAAGTCCTCCCTTGGGATAGGATTATCACTCCATCCAAACCGAAAAATCAACCATAAACTATTGTTTTTATTGTAATATTTTACTAAAACCGCTTAGTTGTGGGAACTTTTGCTGCCTCAGTGAATTGAGTAAATTACTCAACTATCTCAATTTGGTGAGTTCCATGAACGACCTACGCGACGAGCGACTGCAGGTGATGCTTTCCCCCGAAGAGCTGACGGCGCTGGACGATTTCCGGTTCAAACACCGGATGCCGACGCGTGCGGCCGCCGTGCGCGAGCTTTTGAAGCTCGGCCTGACGGTCGCCACGACCGATGCGAATGCCGGCCTGAAATCCAGCAATTACGGCGTTTTCAACCGTGGTCCGGCCGGACACAGGCATGACGACTCAGGGCCGGATAGCGCCGCATAGGGTGGGCCAGGGCCGGGAGCCGGATCGGGAATGGCGGCGCAAACCCGTGATTCATCGTTGGCCTGCGATGATTATCTTCGAATTTCACAATTTTTGCCGGGTTTTTGAGCCATTCCAGTGACCGGCTGTGTACCGGTTTTCGCGTCTGAAAAATCGCAGCGCTCCGCGCGTGATAGAGTGCCTCCACATATCCGGAGCACATTGCGCCATGATCGAAGTCCATTGTAGGCCGGCCATCGAACGTCACCGCAAGGGCGGGTGGGAACTTGTCCTGTGGACCGGGGATGCATTCGACTATTCGACGCCCTTTCGGGAAATGCTGTCCGATATCGCCGCGCTGCTCAACCGGGAAGCGCCGACGTCCCTGGAATTGCCGGCGTACGAAACCTCGGAGGATGACGTCGAAGGCGAACTTCAGTTCGGCAGTCAGACAATCCGGATCTATTACGAGCACACGCTAAGCTATCTCGCCCTGATCAGCGACAGCGAGCCTATGCTTCAGAAGATCGCCAACCGGCTCCAGCCGCTGTTGGCGCTTGTCATTACGGCGCCGCTCGCCTTCGATGCACAGGGGCGCCTTCGTGCAGCCGTTCACGCCTCGCCTGCAGCATAAGCCGGGCGCGCGGGTTCGAATTACAGATATTGTCCCGGTTCGGCGTCTTCCCCGGAATTGACCGGCGCGAGCACCTTCGCCAACTTCGTGATGCAATACTGCGGGAGTGGTGCCCAGGAAAGGACTCGAACCTTCACGACTGTTAGGTCACTGGCACCTGAAGCCAGCGCGTCTACCAATTCCGCCACCTGGGCATGGGGCGGTTTGTTAAGGTTCGGTCGCGCGCTTGTCAAATTGGCGCGCCTACC
>DATHPL010000622.1:0-6418 GCA_035483915.1 Bradyrhizobium sp. | reverse complement strand
CATGTCCAGCAGCAACCCCTCATCGTTCCCAAGGGGACCGACTTTCGAAATCCAGGTCTCCTCGACATAAACATGGCAGGTGGCGCAAATGGCGTTGCCGCCGCATTCCGCAACGATTCCTTTGATGCCATGACTGACTGCTGCACGCATGACCGTGTCGCCGTTATTCACGCTGATGCTTTTGGCGTTATTCTTGCGATCGATGAAAGTTATCTTCGTCATCGGGTTCTCCTCATTCGAGAACTGGAATGATGATCAGGCCTGTAACGGCTGCGCCTGCGAGAGCAACGGCGCTCTACGCGGCGTGCAGAATTTCGGGGCTCTTTTTGGAGCCGTCCAGCCAACCGACGAAACGGGCCATCAGGCCGGAGGTTTCTCCGCCATGATCGTTTGGCGAGAACGGGTCGGTGTAGCATCTGGCGCCTGCTGCCTTCGCGATCTCTGCCACAGCTTCCGTCAAGGCGGGCGCACCCGCCGTGTAGACGATGTCTGCCGGCGATAGATCCGGCAGGTAATCGATCGGTCGGCCGCTTCTGATGGCGAACGAGACGCTCTGCGGTTCCGATACGACGGGAACGATGGTGACATTGGGAAATCGTGCCAGCCGGCACAGCGCGCTATGCATGTAGAACGACTTCAGCTTTCGGGTGGCGACGACAAACGTCAGCTCGCGCTGCGGCCGCTCGGTGATAGCCGCAGCGGCGATCGCCCACATCGGCGCGAACCCCGTCCCGCCGGCGACCAGGACCACCCGACCGCGATGTTCGCGGCGGTGAAATGCGCTGCCGAATGGACCCGACAGCCTGACGCGGTGGCCAACACAGATCTTGCTTCCAAGCGCCGATGATACAGCGCCATGCTCGAGGCGCCGGATGTGAAAATGCATCCGGCGATTGTTCGGGGCGCCCTCGAGTGGATAGGTCGGGCTATAGCATCGCTCCGCGAAACCGCGGAATTGCAATTTGCAATATTGGCCCGGCAAATGCCGGAATGGCTGCTGGAGCTCAAGACCGACGCCGACAACGTCGGGTGCGAGGCGGATCAAATCGGATACGCGCGCCGGTATCGAAACCGTATCAGGCGTCGGCTCGGCGACGATTTTAAGATCCGAGACGACCCGCGCCTGACAGGCGTGGATCATGCCGCTGCTCTCATCGATGCCGCCGAATACCTTGCCGTCCACAAGACGTACCCGGCAGGATCCGCAAATGCCGCTGCGGCAATCGTGGGGCAGCTCGACGCCGCTCATCAGTGCGCCGTCGAGCAGGAGATCACCGCAATTCACAAGAAACGGCTGGTTGTTGAAGGTCACCTTGCAGATTTTCGTCATTACTCCACCTCGATACGAATGGGCCGCACATGCCGCGTATGCGCGATCTGACTGTGGTCGAATGCCGCGACGCGCATGAAGATGCCTGTCTTGATCGGCACATCGAACTGGCTGTGGGTATCGAGCAGGCGCGCGACCTCGAGCGACCAGTGTCCGGAGGCCCATCGCGCCGCACATCGAACATCGGCGCGATCACCTGAAAATTCCCCCGATATGATGACCCCGGGAATGACTGTGCCGACGGGTATCTGACGGTCCAGCTCCTTCGAATACGGGGCCGATTCGAGTTCTGTCATGAACCAGCGCGCGCCGTCGTTCTCGCCGACCTCCGGATCGAGATCGATGGTTCCCATTGCCGCTGATGTTGCGGCGAGATTCTTCGGTAGCCGGCGCGGCCGCACCAATTGATCGCGGTCTGCCGGATCCAAAGACCCGTCGAAATTATTGAAATAGTTCGCAGTGCCGGGGTCGGGCTCAAACCCGCCCCTATAGGGGGCGGCGTTCTGCAATTGGGCGGGGGTTGGCTCGAGCGGTGGACCGAAATGATCATCATCCATCCAGCCGCCCGGGCCGGCGCTGGTGGCCTTCCACTGCCACACGTCGGCGTAAATGCCGGCGGCAGGTGTGTAGTGCAAGCCTCTCCCGGTCATTGTCTGGGGCACGCCGGCGATCGGCTGTGGACTTGCATGGAAGGTGTGGTCGCCGGCCAGTGTCAGGTCCAGCGTCGTAAACAGGACGGCGAACTTGTCTTCATTGAAGGCATGCTCGTCGCCTCTCTCGTAGCCGTTATGAAGCAGTTGCCAGCCCTCAGTCCGCTTGATGAGCGGCAGTTGCTTCAACGACCGCGTCGGATCCTCCCAGGTGAACAGGAAATACGCCCAGGTGCCGTCATGCACCGCGCGAATATCGATCCTGGTTTCGCCCTTGCCGTCGAAATTGTCTCCCTGGCTGGTCATCAGGGAGAACGGCTGAATGCCGCGCCAGACCGGATCGGACGTTTCGCCGTCGAGAATGGGGGCCTGGGCACTGGAGATCCGGTGGATGCGCAGGCTGTCAACCATCAGCCAGTCTGTCGCGATCATGAGCCAGGTGCCAAAAATCGCCACCAACGTTGCAACGATGAGAGGGTTTGCTTGCAGTGTCACGTCGCGCTGCTTGGCGGTGTTGCCGGTTGTCGTCTTCTGTTTCGGCTGTGGCCGGGATTGCGGCGCCGGCTGCTCGGACTGTTCGACGAGCAATGTGAGCAGCTCCACCGCATCAAGGCGAGGTGGAGGAGGCGGCAAGCGTCCGGGACGGAAAATGCGGAGAAGCTGCTGCGTCCCGCCGATCATGATCTGCACGAGAATATGCAGGCAGGTGAAGACCGGAATTGCCCAGCTCGCCCACCAATGCGCGGCCGCTACGTTTTGGCCCGCGAGCACGCCAAAATAGAGAAGGCCGCCGCTGACGATCAGGATCGCCATGGCGAGAAAGAAGAACCACGAAAGGAGGACGCTGACGGCGCCAAGCCGGCTTTGCTTTGGTCCAATCAGCGCACGCAGACGAATCTTGTCCAGTTGAACGCGGCGGCTCAGGCCGGATCGGGTCAAATAGACCGAATAGGCGACCGCGATCGCAAACAGCGCCACGGCTGCTTCCATGTGCAGGGTCCAGACATTGGCCCGCGGCAACAGCGCGTCGAACAGGTTGATCCACGTTCGGCTCGGCGTCTCCGTTGCGATCCGAAGCCCGCTGACGAACGCCGCCCCGACTGCTGCGACAAGCAGCCAATGCAAGAAGATTGTGCCGTAATCGGTCTTGCGTTGTCTCACCCGCGCGCTCCCTTGTGAAAGCAGCGAGTATGCAGTCCGGTGCGGCGCGCGGCCGTTGCGCGCCGGGTAAATGCGCAGCGCGGCCTTACACCGGATATATCCAAGCGCAGCTGTACGGTACCGTAGTGACGCTTACTCAACTGTTCGTCCCCCGAGTGAGAGATCGCCTGGCCGGCGATTGAAATCGTCTCCTTTTCGTCGACGCGCGGCCTCACCGTCCAAACAGCGATGCCCGCTGCGAACGATGCGCCAATCTGCGCGTGGCTGATTACCTGCCGATCCTCATGCTATCGGGCGAATTCGCATCATACGCCAAGCATCTCATTTTGTTTTTCCCTTGCTGCTCGTACCGCCGTCTGCCCGGAAGAAATCGATCAACGCCGCCGGCGGAACACTCATAGATTATTCAGGTTCGTGGCGTCATTCGGCCGAGACAGGGGCCAATGCTCGCTGAAGCAAGGTGATAGCCGGACGATTCTATGACTTTAATTGCGGAGCGCGGCATCTTCGATGCGTCATGTTTGGGCGCAGTGCCGGGTGAAGGTGCCGCACGTTTTGGCACATGAACTCCCTTGCTCGATTTGTCGCGCTTGATCGACTGTCTTGTGGTCAGAAAGTCGCAGCAGAGACTACCCTCGGTCCAATTGCTGCCGGAAAATGGACAGCATCGGCCACCAAAAGAAAACCGGACTGGCGCTCAAGGAGGAGATGCAAAGGGGGATTCGCGTGCAAGATCGTTTGCGACGGACTTTACGGTCCGGACCGCGCAGTTTGCTGGCTATATCGGCGGCGGATGATCCGGTGTTGCAGGGTCTGCGCGAGAGTGCGCGACGAATGACCGGCATTGCCGCATTTAGCGGCGTGATCAATCTGTTGATGCTGTCCGGCTCTCTCTACATGCTCCAGGTTTACGACCGCGTCATTCCGAGCCGGAATCTCGCAACACTGTTCGGTCTCTCGCTGATGGTGCTGCTTGCCTATCTGATTCAGGGATATTTCGACGCGCTGCGGGCACGTATGTTGTGTCGCGTTGCGACGCTTTTCGATGTCGGCCTTCAGGAGGCGATCCACAATGCGCTCGTAACGTTGCCGCTTCGCGGCGTGAAACCGTCGGCCATGCAGCAGCCGTCGCGCGATCTCGAACAGGTTCGCGCCTTCATGTCGAGCATGGGACCGACCGCGTTCCTTGACATGCCGTGGATTCCAATCTTCCTGATTGGACTGTTTCTGTTTCATCCCGCGATCGGCATCACCGCGGTGATCGGGACCATTTCCATCGTGGCGATGATGTTCCTGACTGAACGTCTATCGCGCGATGCGGCGAGGTCCGCGACGGATTCCAGCGCACAGCGCCAGGAGCTTGTAGGCACCATCCAGCGCAATGCCGAGGTAATCCGCGCGCTCGGCATGACGGATCGATTCAAGGTGCGGTGGTCGCAATCGAACGAGCGATACCTGCGGGAAAACATGCGCGCCAGCGACCTCTTCGCCAATCTCGGCTCGGGCGCCAAGGTGTTGCGTTACGTCCTGCAGTCCGGGATGTTGGGGGTGGGCGCGTATCTGGTGGTCACCGACAGCGCTTCGGGCGGCATCATGATCGCGTCGTCGATCATGATGGGGCGGGCGCTGGCGCCGGTCGAGGTCGCATTGTCCAGTTGGAAGCAGCTTGTCGCCGCGCGCCAGGGCATCGCGCGTTTGCGCGAGGTTTGCAAGGTAACGGCGAGGCCTCCTGTCCCGGCCGTTCACCTGGCGCGTCCGTGCCGCGAACTCGCCGTCCAGCAACTCACGGTCACCGCACCCGCCACCGACACGCCGATCGTCTCGAGCGTCAGTTTCTCGCTCAAGGCGGGTATGGGATTGGCGTTGCTGGGCGCCAGCGCATCCGGCAAGACCTCGCTTTCCAAGGCGCTCGTCGGAATTTGGCCGGCCAAAGGCGGCGCCGTTCGACTTGATGGCGCGGCGATCAATCAGTGGCGAAGCGAGGACCTTGGGCGGCATATCGGCTATTTGCCGCAAGACGTCGCTTTGTTTGACGGTACGATCGCCGAAAATATCTGCCGCTTCGATGAGCGCCCGACATCCGAGGCGATCATAAGGGCCGCGAAGATTTCGGGCGTGCACGATCTCATCGTGCGGCTGCCCAATGGCTATTCCACCCAAATCGGCCAAGGCGGCTCGTCGTTGTCGGCGGGCCAGCGGCAGAGAATCGGGCTTGCACGCGCTGTCTATGGCGATCCGTTTCTGGTCGTACTCGACGAGCCCAACGCCAACCTGGATACCGACGGCGAGAACGCGTTGAGCCGCGCCATTCAGATCCTGCGCCAGAACAAGAGCATCGTTATCGTGATATCGCATCGTCCCAGCGTAATCGCCGCATTGGACATGGCGCTCGTGCTTTACGAAGGAAAGTCGATCGCCTTCGGCACGTGTAAAGAGGTCTTCGCTCGGGTTGGCGGCTCCAAGACACAAGGCGTGCCACCCAAGACGCAGGCGCGCGCCGCGCCCAGTCCCGTGCCGCGCCAGGCCGTAGCCCCCGAGAGCGTCTAGCCATGCAGGACTCTCAAGATCATCGACACCTCGACGGACGTGATCGGAACTGGAGCGGCGAGCCTGATGCCGACCGCGTCGGGCCGCAGGGTGAGGCGCTGATTCTCGAACTTCAGCGTTTGCGCAAGGCACTCAACGCTGAGCGCGGCGACGGCCGGCATCCGTCTGGCTCGTCCGCGCGCGGCGAAACGCGGAAACGTCAAGCGCCACGCAAACCGCAACCGCTCCGTCCGAGGCGAAAACCAAAGAGCACCGTCAAACTTGCGATTGATATCTGCCTGAAGCCGTTCGGCATCAAGGCTGCCGCCGAGGCCGAAGACGATGTCAGACCCTCGGTTGAACCGGGCGTGCCGCCGCTCCACCGGCAGAGCCCGCCGATCTTTCAGAGCGGCCCGGTCTATATGGATCTGCGCAAGCCCATGCCGGACATGAACGCGCGCGAGGATTTGCCTCTTGCAGAAATTGAAGGCGAACGTGCTGGTGCTTTAGCTGCTGCACCCAAGGCCAACGCGGCGGTTTCAGAGCTGGTCGACATGTGCCGTAACGGCCTGATGACGGGCGCCGCCTTCATTCTCGATCGTGACGGTGCTGCACCTCCCGCTGACGGGACCGACCACAGCCTGCAGACGGGCGTTCGATGGGCGTTCGAACACGAGCTGCGCGTCGGCATTCGCGTTCTCCTGGTTGCCGGAATCCTCGGTGGAGGATGGGCCGCGTTCGTGCCGCTCGC
>DATHPL010000621.1:0-20450 GCA_035483915.1 Bradyrhizobium sp. | reverse complement strand
AAATTAGTTACCAACAAAAAAGATCGAATTGCACGGATGTACTGAGTTCGATCGCGTATGCGTCTTGTTGCGTTGCGTGAGCGTAAGGATGTCACAGTTGCGTAGCCGGCCGAAGAGCGCACAGTTTGCGTTCTTCGGTCTCGGTCTTTGCTGGTTCGCATTGACCCCGACAGAAATCGGATATCAAGACATCGCCTCGCGGCTGGCGCAGCAACCGGGCGTCGCCGAGCGTTGGCACAGCCGTGTATTCTCCGGCGTCGGCACCATCCACGTTGCGGCCTACAGCTTCAACCTTCCGATCGGAACAGCTACGCCGAAGGCCGCTACCTACCAGCGCGCCAGTTTCAATCAGGGTGGCGACATCACCGGTTCGATCCCGCGCAACCAGGTCATCCAGACACCGCCGCGTTACCAGGCTTCCGATTTTCCCAAGGTCGACCGCACGCTGAAAGGCGACCGCCTTATCGTGGCGCCTCCGCAAGCCGATGCGCCTGTTGACGCGGCGCCTGCTTCGCCGCCGAGTTCTCCCGTGGCCGGCGCCAAGAGCGCGGAAGCGAAGCCGCCGGCTACTCGTGCGCCGCTGGACCCTGAACTCGCAGCGGCGTTAAGCGCGCCGCCGCTTCCGCAATACGATGTTTCGCTATCGCTCGAGACCCAACCGCTCCAGGATTCGAAAAATTCCCCAGACGGCGAGGCAACAGCCTTTGATAGCAATCCTTCGCACGAAGGCTTTTCGGTGAAGACTGCAAGCCTCTTCTTCGGCAGCCAATCGCTCGGTGCGCCATTGGAGACCATCGAGCGCTGGCGACCCGGCGAAGAGCCGATGGTCGTGTTGCCGGAGGCGCGGGTCGATCCGGATATGAAGGTAATGGCGTCGCTGCCTTCGACCGTCGATGAAACGAAGGTCACCGATAGCGGCGAGAGCATCGCGCCCAAAGGCGAAGTCAATTCGGACGACCAGCGTGAAAAGACGCCGGCCGAACGCCTCGGCCTGTTGGATGAGAAGTCGCGCGCCAAATCGGAGAAATGCCTCGCCGAAGCGGTTTATTTCGAAGCGCGTGGCGAAGCCGTGCGCGGCCAGATCGCAGTGGCGCAGGTCGTGCTCAATCGCGCTTTCTCCGGCTTTTATCCCACCACGGTGTGCGGCGTGGTGTACCAGAACAAGCATCGGCATTATGCCTGCCAGTTCACTTTTGCCTGCGACAACGTCGCCGACGTCGTGCGCGAGCCTGATATGTGGGACCGCGCCAAGCGAATCGCGAAAGCGATGCTCGACGGACAGCTCTGGTTGCCGGAAGTCGGCAAGTCGACCCACTATCACGCTTACTGGGTTCACCCGTCCTGGGTGAGCGAAATGAAGAAGATGTACAAATTCGGCGTGCACACGTTCTACCGCCCGCGTGCCTGGGGCGATGGCAGCGAAGCGCCAAGCTGGGGGACGCCGGCGCAGACGGCACAGATTTCGGCAGAGCTCGCCGAGGCCGCCAAGAGCTCGGCCGAAATGTCGGAGAATTCTGCCAGGCGGTAACGCTCCGGCGTTATGTTGGCAACATGCCGCTAACCCTTGCTTGAGCCGCCCGCGAAAACGCGCAGGTCTGCATGGCAGGCCCGCGTGGTATACCGAGTGGGGCGTTTTGGATTACATGCATTTGCGTTAACTTCACACGCCGCCGAGAGGCTCCTCGGTATGGCGTGCGGTTCGCATGGCGGAAACGGTTCAGCGAGCGCTCTTTCAGGGGATTTGCATGGCTTCGGTTGAAATCGAGCAGCGTCGGCTTCCGGACACGGCGGGTTGGCGTACGCCGCTCCTCATCATCGTCTGCGGCTGTGCGATCGCGCTGTTGAGTTTCGGACCGCGCTCGGCCCTTGGTTTCTTTGTTCAGCCGATGAGCCGCGAATTCGCATGGGGCCGCGATATCTTCGGCCTCGCGCTGGCCGTGCAGAATCTGCTGTGGGGATTGGGCCAGCCGATCGCCGGTGCAATCGCCGACCGCTTTGGCGTGTTGCGCGTCATGTGCGTCGGCGCCGTGCTTTATGCGGCGGGTCTGCTGTTGATGAGTCACGCCACCACACCGCTCTCGCTCGATATTGGCGCGGGCGTCCTCGTTGGCTTTGGGCTTTCCGGTTGCTCATTCAATCTGGTCCTGTCCGCCTTCAGCAAGCTGCTGCCGCCGGAGCGGCGTGGCATCGCGCTCGGAGCCGGAACGGCGGCCGGTTCGTTCGGACAATTCCTGTTTGCGCCGTTCGGCGTGGCGATGATCGACAATTTCGGCTGGCAGTCCGCGCTTCTGGTATTTGCCGCTTTGATGCTGCTCATCCTGCCGCTGTCTCTGGCCCTCTCGACACCGCCCACGGTTGCGACGACCGAGGCGCCGGTTGCAGACCAGCAATCGTTCAAGACGGCGCTCGCCGAAGCGTTCGGCCATCGTTCCTATGTGCTTCTGGTGCTCGGCTTCTTTACCTGCGGCTTTCAGCTTGCCTTCGTCACCGTGCATTTGCCGGCCTATCTTTCCGATCGGGGCATATCGGCATCGACGGGCGGCTGGGTCATTGCGGCGATCGGCCTGTTCAACATCATCGGCTCGCTCAGCGTCGGCTGGCTGCAAAACATATTTCCGAAGCGCTATATTTTGTCAGTGATCTATTTCACGCGGGCGCTTGCGACGGTTGCATTCATCTCGTTTCCGATCACGACATTTTCGGCGATCGCATTCGGTGCAATCAGCGGCCTGACCTGGTTGTCAACGGTGCCGCCGACCTCGGCCTTGATCGCGCTGATGTTCGGTACCCGCTGGTTCTCGACGCTCTACGGGTTTTCATTTGTCAGCCATCAGGTTGGCGGCTTCCTCGGCGTATGGCTCGGTGGAATCGTGTTTGAAAAATTCGGATCCTATACGCCGATCTGGTGGCTCTCGATTCTGTTCGGGGTGCTGTCGGCGCTGATCAATCTGCCGATCGTGGAGGCGCCGGTCCGGCGCGCGGCCGCGGAACCGGCCTGACGGCCCGCGATATCGCTCTCGCAGCCTCATTTCGTGAGTGCTAGGATCGGGTGCGACCGCTTGCCGGCGGAAAATTTCTGTCGGGCTTGAGCTATTCACAAAATAAATGCCGGGAGACGCTGCGGTGGCCATGTTCAAAGCAATCAGGATCGACAAGGCGGAGAAGGGAACGACCGCAGCTCTCGTCCAGTTCGACGAAGCCGATTTGATGGAAGGCGATGTCACCGTTCGCGTCGAGTGGTCGACCCTCAATTACAAGGATGGTCTCGCCGTCACCGGCAAGGCGCCGGTAGTCCGGCGTTTTCCGATGATCGCGGGCATCGATTTCGCCGGCACCGTCGAGCAATCCTCGCATCCGCGCTGGAAGGCGGGCGACCGTGTGATCTGCAATGGCTGGGGTCTCGGTGAGACCCATCTGGGTGCCTATGCCGAAAAGGCCCGCGTCAAAGGCGATTGGCTGGTAGCTCTGCCCGATGGCATCTCGGCGCGCGACGCGATGGCGATCGGGACCGCTGGTTACACGGCGATGCTGGCCGTGCTGGCGCTGGAACACCATGGTCTTGCGCCTTCGCAAGGTCCGGTCGTGGTCACCGGCGCTGCCGGAGGTGTCGGGTCGGTAGCCATCTCGATCCTCTCAAAGCTCGGTTATCACGTCATCGCGTCCACTGGGCGGGTGTCGGAAGCCGGCTATCTTAGGGATCTCGGCGCCGCCGAGGTGATTGATCGCAACGAGCTTTCGGGAGCGGCCAAGCCGCTCGCCAAAGAGCGCTGGGCCGGAGGGGTGGACAGCGTCGGTTCGACCACGCTCGCCAATCTTTTGTCGATGACGAGCTACCGGGGCGCCATTGCCGCCTGCGGGCTTGCCGCCGGTATGGACCTGCCGACCTCGGTCGCGCCATTTATTTTGCGTGGGGTGTGTCTGTTGGGTATCGATTCCGTGATGTGCCCCATCGGCTTGCGCGAAATCGCCTGGAAACGCCTCGGCACCGATTTGGAAGCGGGAAAACTATCTGAAATTACTCATGAAATTGGCCTGAACGGCGTCATCGAGGCCGGCGCCAGGATCCTTGCCGGGCAGGTTCGTGGTCGAATCGTGGTAAAAATTTCCTGACGATATTCAGACTTTACCAACGAAGCTGCGCCAATGTTGCCACGGTTAGTATGGTAAGCAGCGGGTAAAGAGGCATTAGCGATCACCCGCAGCTGGGTAAAGTCGGAGTTCGAGCATGCTTGCGCGTTTTGTATTGGGAGCATTGGTGGCCGGTGCGTCGATCGTGCCCGCCGTGGCCGGGCAGATGAATGCCGAAGAGGCCAAGCGTTTCGTATCCGGCAAGATCTTCTCGTTTACATGCTTCGACGGCACCCGCGGCGCGGGCCGGATCCTCGACGACATGGGTGCTGCCGGTTCGATACAGTTCGGCGGCTCCGGTCCGATCCGTAATGTGCGCTTGCCCGGCAATACGTTGCAAATCCGCGGACAGGCGGTTTGCGCCTCGCTCCGGGGCATTCCGTTCGAGCCGTGTTTCAACCTCGACAGACGGGACGAAGTCAGCTTCCGCGGATCGGTGTCCGGCATGGGCTTCGCTTACTGCGATTTCCATAACCAGGGCGGGACGCAGATGCTGATGGCTCGCGCGGTGGCCCATCCGCGTTCGCGGCGCCCGGTGGAGCAAACCGGCTCGGTCGAGGTGTCCTCGCGTGTCGAAACGCCGGCGGTCGAGAGCGCCAAACTCGAACCGATCAGTTCCGAGCCGAAGCCCGCGCCGGCCAAATCGGAGCCCGCTCTGGAGTTGCGTCACTCGACCGATTGACGTTCGGACAGCGCGTTTCCTCACTTAAATTCCTCGAAGAAGATTTGCCGTCGGCGGCGACGCGTTTTGCGCGAGCGCAACCCGTGATCATGCGGGGCTCATTGTTCGCGCCTTGTCGCGATGGGCTATTTCGCGCGGCTGAACCTTTAATTTACGAATGGGTAGCTATGTTCGGAAAGCTGAGAAAGCGGCTGGAATAAATCATAGTGTGCCGTGAAACGACCGACGGCATATCCTCGGGGGTGGATCGCCGTGAAAAGACTGCTGAAACTCGTTGCCCAACACTCGATCGCCGCCAAACTCGCCGCTATGGCGGTTGCCGGCGCGCTGTTCATGGTGCTGGTTGCGCTGACGGTTCTGTTCATTGCCCGCGGCGAACTCGCCACCGAGCGCACCGAGCGGGCCCGTGCCATCGTTGATGCCGTCACGAGCATGGCGGAAAGTTTCAAGCACGCCGCCGAAACGGGAGCGATGAGCGAGGAAGAGGCGAAAGCACGTTTCTATGCCGCCTCCGGCAACATCTGGTTTGAGGGCCACACCAACTACGTCTTCATCTACGACACCGAAACGGGGCTCTGTGTGATGAACACCGGCAACCCGGCGTTGGTCGGAAAGGACGTGCGCGGCCTGAAAGATTCGGCCGGGCTTCCCTTCGCATCGATGATGCTCGATATCGCCAGGCGCGGCGAGGGAACGATCCGATACACCTTTCCGAGAGGCGGCGCGAAAACCCCGCTCGAAAAGGTTGCTTATGTTCGCGGCTTTGCGCCGTGGCATCTGATGATTGCCTCCGCGGAATACATGACCGATCTTGACGTCACGTTCTGGAACATGGCGCAGACGGTCGCCGCCTTGATCGGCGTGCTGCTGCTACTCTCGATCGGCATCGCGTGGCTGGTGGCGCGCAGCGTGGTCAAACCGTTGTCTCGTCTGAGGTCACGCATGGACGTGCTCAGCAAGGGCGAATTGACTCCACCTGTCATGGATACCGACCGCTCCGATGAGATCGGCGAGATGGCGCGAACCGTCGGCGTGTTCAAGGAAGCCATGATCGAAACCAACCGGCTGCGTGCCGAACAGGTCGAGGCCGAACAGCGGCAGATGCAGCAGCGCAAGGACGACATGCACCGGATGGCCGATAGTTTCGAAGGCGCGGTGGGGCAGATCATCGCAACCGTATCGTCGGCCTCGTCGCAACTCGAAACCTCCGCAGGCGTGCTGACCTCGACCGCAACGCGGTCGGAGAATCTCGCGACAAAAGTCGCGAGCGCTTCGGAAGAAGCCTCCAGCAACGTTCAATCGGTTGCGTCCGCAACGGAAGAATTGTCCTCGTCGGTCCACGAGATCAGCCGTCAGGTACAGGAATCGGCGCGCATGGCCAACGAAGCCGTGGCACAGGCACGTCAAACCAACGATCGGGTTGGCGAACTCTCCAAGGCGGCGGGCCGCATCGGCGACGTGGTCGAACTGATCAACACCATCGCCGGGCAGACCAACCTGCTGGCGCTGAACGCCACCATCGAGGCGGCGCGCGCGGGCGAAGCAGGTCGCGGCTTTGCGGTCGTGGCGTCCGAAGTCAAGGCGCTGGCCGAGCAAACCGCGAAAGCCACCGGCGAGATCGGTCAGCAGGTCAACGGCATTCAGGCGGCAACGAATGAATCCGTCGGCGCCATCAAGGAAATCAGCGGCACGATCGAAAAACTCTCGGAGATCGCGTCCGCCATTGCGGCTGCGGTGGAACAACAGGGCGCGGCGACCCAGGAAATATCCCGCAACGTGCAGCGCGCCGCGGAAGGTACCGTGCAGGTCTCTTCCAACATTGGCGACGTGCAACGCGGTGCCAGCGAGACCGGATCGGCTTCCTCGCAAGTCCTGTCGGCAGCCAAGTCGCTGTCCGGCGATTCAAACCGGCTCAAGCTCGAGGTCGGCAAGTTCCTCAGTTCGGTCAGGGCGGCCTGACGCGAAAGCCAACGTCGCTCAGGTCGGCGCCGGCGCAGCGGGCGCTGCGACCTTGCGAAACAGCACCTTCTGATAGAACCAGCCGATCGCGACCAGCACGAGCCCCAAGCCCATGAACGACAGCGCGCGGTAGACACCGGTCAGCGTCGACAGGTCGATCAGAAAAACCTTGCCGATCGTCAGCGCGATCACCACGGCCGAGGCGAGGCGGGCGCGCTGCGAATTGGCCAGAATGCCGATGACGAGCAGCAGCACGCCGAACGCCAGCCACGCGATCGAGTAAGTGTACTGCTCGACGTCATAGATCGGTCCGCTCGACATCAGCGGACCGTGGTAGAGTCTGCGGATTTCCAGCGAAACATAGCTGAGCGCAAGCACCAAGGCGCCGGTAGCGATGGTGTTGCCGTAAGCCGCGGGCCTGCGGCCGGCGGCGACCGCGTATGACAACAGAAGTGCGAGGATCGCAGGGGCCGCGTAGCCGAGTAGAAGCGCGTTGATAAATGCGCCGTCGATGGTGTTGCCCCATCCGAAGATATAGGGGTTGTCGATGAACAGCAGTCCGACCAGGGTCGCCGCGCCCGCAAACAGCGTCAGCAGGATGGCGCTGATATTGTGAACGATACTGCCGCTTCGAAGGCGCAATCGCTCGAGCCCGATGGCCATAGCCAGTGCGGCGCAAACCTGCAAAGCGGTCTCTGTCAGCCCGGCGCTGCTGCGATAGACGTCGCCGCCATTGATGGCGTGACGAATTTCCAGGAACACCAGCAGGACCGTGAACAGGATGGCGGCGGCTTCCACCGAACGCAGGGAGGCGTCGTCACCTCGTCGCCGCAAAAATACACTTCCTACCCAGAACGACAGCGCCGGAACGCCATATCCCCACAACAGCCAGTTGAAGATCGGTGTCGTGCCGACTGCGGCGCCGGCGATGCGCGGCTCATAGCCGATCCTTAAGACCACGATGCCCGCCAGAATCGACGACAGCACCCGCAGGAATGGAATTGGCCGCTGTGTCGAAACCCACGCGGCGCCGGTCGATGTCAGTGCCAGCGCGATGGTGAGCCAGCCTTTGTCGAGGACAAAGGTCAGTGCCAGCGCCAAAGCCGCGAGCGTGCCGGTGGCAAACAGCGCGGTCGAAGCCACGAGCCCCGGACGCGCCTCGCGCCGGGTCAGCACTTCGGTCGCCACGGCAAAGGCCGCGGCCAGCATAACGGCGAGAATCGCAAACGGGATCGATTGATCGAGATGGGCGATCCGGGCGTAAAGCGCGATCAGCAACGCAAGCGGGGTAAATACGCCTGCCGCCGACCAGATCACCGGGACCAGCGCATTCGAGCTGCGGCCTTGCGCGAAAAATCCGCCGCCGCCGAATCCGGCTGCGAAAAATGCCGCCACGACCAGATGCAATGAGACGGAGCTGTCGGTTGGGGAGGGGCCGATGCCCGGCAGCGGTCCGCCCGGCAACACCAGCATGTCCGGATTGGCGCGCACGGCCCATTCGAGAAACACCAGGCCGACGAACGCCGCCGCGGGCGCGATCGCGCCGGTGGCCGCGGGTGCGCGCCACGCCACCAATAGATTGGCTGCGGTCAGGATCGCGAACACGACGATCGCTGCGTCCGCATGAAAGCTCGCCAGCACGATCAGCACGGCGCCGAACAGATAGGCCGCGAGCGATCCTGACGAGACCGGTTCGACGCGGTCATCTTCGGCGGGCGGACCAAACAGCAAGCCGCACACGACCAACAAGGTCGCGAGCGCAAATCCTGAAATCACGTGGAACGCATAGGGGCCGACCTGCGGCGGGTCGAAATTGAGAACCGGCAGGGTCCAGAGCAGCGCGAGCGCGATAGTCGTTACCGCGAGCCAGCTCCACAGCCGGATACGCGCAAGACTGAAAGCCGCCGCGGTGACGACCGCGAGATAAATATAAAGCGCCCAGAAATCCGGTTTCTCCGACGAAACCAGAAGCGGCGTGCCGAAGGCGGCAACGATGCCGAGTCCCGCCAGCATTGGGCCATGCAATAGTGCGGCAGCGAGCGTGCCGAGCGCCACCAGTCCGAGCAGGATGAAGGCCGAGGCTGGCGCGAGAAAGCCGTAAAGCGCATAGGCGGCATAGACCGTTCCGAAGGCAACGGCAGTGCCGGCCGCTGTCAGGATGGCCGGGATGTTGGCGATAGGCAGCACGGCGATCGCCGAGGTGCTTTCCTGGCGCCGCGTCCACTCGCCGGTCGCGAGCAGAGCGAGCGCGAAGGCGCCGCCCAGCAGGGTCCGCACGCCCGGCCCGAGCAGGCCAGCGTCGATCGAGTAGCGGACCATGAAGAAGCCGCCGAGCGCCAAGGTCAGCCCGCCCAGCCACACCACCCAGCGCGTGCCGACGCGCTCCTCGAAGCCGGGCGCGGCTTCCGGAAGTGGCGGGGGCGTCGGAGGTGCCTGGTCAGTAGCGTCCTCGGGAGCGGAAGGCGGTGCTTCGTGGAGTGGCGTTGCGGATTCGAGGGGAGCAGCGAGCGTCGGGGCTTCGGGTGCCGTGGTCGGCTCGGCCTCGAGGGCGGGCACCAGTGGCGGCGGGGTTGGCTGCGCCCGCCATCCGCTCGCTTCAAGGGCATCGAACCGTGCCTGCAAGGTTGCGGCCTGATCCATGGCCTTGCGCGCCACGATCAGTGCGACCACGGCGATTGCGACCGCAAATAATTCGAACATTAAGCCCCCCGGCGCCTCGCTGCCAATTTTGATGCTGGTCGCATATCACCTGAGTGTCGTCTCAGCTGGCAAAAGTTCAAGCCGGCGGGCGGCGAAGTGAGTTCATTCCAGATCGATACGGAATGGCTTGCCTTCGGTCGTCAGCGAACCCGGACCCATTTCATCCAGCGCGCGCAGCATTCGCCCCTCGCGGCCCAGCGCCTTGTCCGCCAGGCTGACGATCAGGCGGTTCGGCGCCGCAATTGGCGAGGCGGCTCTTATCTGGCGCGCGATCGCGATTTCGTCGCGGTTCGGATTGAGCGCGCAGACGGCTGCAAAGGCGCTCGCAGTCGAGCGGCTGATGCCGGCGTAACAGTGCACGACCAGTGGCGCACCGCGATCCCAGCTGCGTACGAAATTCAGCACTTGCTCGATGTGGATCTCGGATGGCGCGACAAAGCCTTCGATGGCTTCGGTGATATCGTCCATCTGCACCTTCAGGTGATTGGCGGGAAGCACCGATAGAGGCCGTTGTACCTGATCGACATTGGCCATCACGGTGAGCACATGGCTCGCGCCGGTGGTCTTGACGGTGGAGGGCAGGGCCGCAAGCGAACAGACGTGGATCATGTTTTTTCCTGGTTTTCCGCCCGATTATACGGCTGCGCGCCGTGCCGGTGAAGGGCTTGACCCGTGACACGGGTTGGCTTTCCTGCGGTGTAATCGCCCGAGTTTTGCCAAGCGTCACCCTCGCGGCACATCGGCACGACGGGCAAATCAGGTTGGCCCTTTTGGTTCTTGTCTTTTGATCAAACCTGCTGCCACAAAGCCCGCTCTGGAAGTTCTTTACTTTGCTGGAGCAAAATTCTGATTGCTGAGCGGGGGCACACTTGGGCGCTGGATACGAATAAACGGCTTGCCGGCTCCGGTGTGGCAGGCGTTGCAGCCGTCGGTCAGCTCATCGAAGGCTGCGACAAATTGAGCGTTGTTTTTCGCTCCAACCGCCTTTTCAAGCCGCTCTATCCGTGGATCGATGATGGTCTTGATCATCTCGGCGACAGCAACCCCGTCAACGGTCGAATGAAGCCTGGCGGCGTCCTCCAGGCCTTCCTTGATCTCGTCAATCTCATAGGCCGCGAGGTCCCAGTTGTGGCTCTTGCCGGCAAACCAAAGTTTCGCATGGCGAAGTTGGGTCGCCATCATGAACTCGCCGAGACCAGGTTCGTAAGGCGCTCTTGCGGGCTGGGCGGCTGCCAGTACTACTGAGCCGGCAACGATAACTGCGCTGATGACGATCCGTTTCATTCGCTGTTGCTCCCAGATATCAGCGCATTGAACCTTGCCAGAAACCGCTTCTCGGCCTTGGCCGCGCTCCAAGGCGTCAGGTAATCCTCACGCGTCGCCGGCAACAATCCGGGATCGCGGCCGAACAGGCGCTTCGCCTCTTCTGGCGCGAAGCCCGCCAGTTCCGTGGCTTCCAGATAGGCTGCGCCTTTGTCGGCGGCCTTGATGGTCTGGGTGATCTTGTCGGCCAGTACAGCCGGCAGGCCGAAGCGGATGTGAATCGCCGACAACAGGCGTTTTTCGACCGCCTTGTAGTCTTCGCCGAGCACGGCCTTGAACGGCGAGATCATGTCGCCGATGACGTATTCCGGCGCGTCATGCAGCAACGCGGCGAGTCGCCAGCTGATGTCGATGCGCGGACTTTGTTCGCGCATGACGGCTTCGACCAGCAAGGTGTGCTGCGCCACCGAGAAGATATGCGCGCCCGACGTCTGTCCGTTCCAGCGCGCCACCCGTGCCAGCCCGTGGGCGATATCGGCGATTTCGATATCGAGCGGGGAGGGGTCGATCAGATTGAGCCGCCGGCCCGACAGCATGCGCTGCCAGACGCGTGATGTTTCCCCAGCCGGTTTCCGGGCCGTCATTTGACTTTGAGGCGGGGGCTGCGGCGCTTGCCGGCGCAGCTTTCATGGCAGAAGCAGGTGACGAGATGGTCGTTGACCAGGCCGGTCGCCTGCATGAAGGCATAGACGATGGTGGGGCCGACGAATTTGAAGCCGCGCGAGGCCAGCTCTTTCGACATCAGAATCGAAACGGGCGTGGAGGCGGGAACGCTCGCGGTGGTCTTGAACTGATTGACCTTCGGTCTGCCGTCGACGAATTCCCACAAAAACTTCGAGAAACCAGGGCCTTCTTCCATGATCTTCAGGTAGGACTTGGCGCCCGCAATGGTGCCTTCGATCTTGGCGCGGTTGCGGACGATGCCGGCATCGTTCATCAGCGCTTCAATTTTTTTGGGCGTGTAGCGCGCGATTTTTTCCGGCTGGAAGTCGTCGAAGGCTTTCCGGAAATGATCGCGCTTGCGCAGGATCGTGATCCACGACAGCCCGGCCTGGAAGCCGTCGAGGATCAGCTTCTCGTACAGCGCGCGATCGTCGTATTCCGGCACGCCCCATTCGGTGTCGTGATAGGCGACATAAAGCGGATCCTCGCCCGGCCAGGGGCAGCGGGTCTTGCCGTCGGCATGCAGGCGCGCCGACCTCGTCATGCGACCGTCTGCCGGGGTGTGGTGCGCAACTCATCCCGGTCGGCGACGCGGATTGAGAGGCCTCCAGCGGTCAGCGGCGTGCCGGCCTCCAGCGCTTCGCTAGCGCGATCGATCCGGATCAATGCCAGGCCATGATGATTGGCGGCCGAGCCCATGGTGCCGACTGACTTGTCGCCGGCAAGGACGGTTGATCCCGCTTCCGGTGCAGGGCCGTCCAACAGCACGCGTACGGTGCGCGTGCGCGCGGTGCCGCGATGCTGCATCCGCGACACGACTTCCTGGCCGATATAGCAGCCCTTGTCGAAATCGACGCCGTTTAGCCGGTCCATATTGGTCTCGTGCGGAAACGCATCGCCATAGATGAAATCAAGACCGCCGCGGGGAACGCCCGAAGCAATGCGGTGAGCCTCATAGGCCGAGCTATCGACCATTTCCGCGCCGATCAGGCTGGCAGCCTTCGGCGCCAGTTCTGCGGGAACGAGAATCCGAAGACCGAGGCTGGCGTTGCGCGGATCGGTGAAGGTGAGATCCGGCTTCAACGCCGCATCGCCATCCCATGCGGCGAGCACGCCGAGACTATCGGAGAGATTTTCGATTCCGACCTTGGCGCGCAGCCGATAAAAACCGAGCTTGTCGGCAAGCGTTTGCGCCAGCACCTTGGGACAATCGATCAGGAAGCCGCCGCCATGGCCGGCCGGCGCCTCCGTGATCAGGAAATCGATCATGATCTTGCCCTGCGGCGTCAGCAACGCGCCGAAGCGGCCCAGACCCGGTTGCAGCCGCGTCATATCCGTGGTGATGAGGCCGTTGAGGAAATCACGGGCGGTTTCGCCGGTGATTTTGACCACGCCGCGGTCGGGTAGAAACGCCGCTTTCATGCAGGAATCTCACGTGAAATCTCACATGAGAAGGTAAGCCGCAGACCAGCAAACAACAAGGCCCAGTAGGGACTTGCGCTTACTGTCTAGCAAGCGCGGTGGAGAATTCGCCGTTGCGGACACGAACGACGAGGCCCTCGACGAATTTCGCGACCGCGTCTTCGCCATAGGTCCGGACCAGTTCGGCGAAAGCCGCAAACAGGCTCGCCTGTGCCAGGCAATCGCCGTCGACCCCGTCATGCCGCGCCTCCGCCCAGGCTTCGCTGAGATAGTTGAGCGCTGCCTGCTTCTGTTCTTGATCGGGCAGCAGGTCGCGGGCGACGAAGGGCGCGGGATGGCTCATGAACGTGAAGCAGCTTTCGAGGCGAGGAATGCAGTGTGGTGTAGCATGCCTAACGGGGCTGCCTAGACCACTTCTTTAAGAAAGGTTAACGCGCTCGCAGAACCCCGAAAAAAAGCAAAGGGACCTCACTAGTTGGCGTAGCGCGCGGTCAGGTCGCGCGAAATCTTCAGGCCTTCGTCGATGTAGCGGCGGATCGCTAGTGTCGCCGCCGGCGTGCAGGCGCGGTAAGTCTGCTGGAAGCCGTTATAACCGCGGTTGAAGCCGGCGATCATGCGCGCCCGCCGCTCGCCGCTCGGGGTTTCTGCGTCGAGCAGTGCTTGCATCTCGTTGCGCCACTTGCCGCCTTCATTGTTGCCGCAGATGCCCCTGAGATAATGCAGGGTTCCAAGAATTTCCGCGAACCGCTGCAACTCGTTGTCGAACGGCGCGGCGACGTCCTGCGCCCGCGCAGGCACGGAAAGGCCGCACAGGACGATGAGGACGAGGGCAAGATGTCTAGACATGAAGGGTCCGGGAAAAGCCCGTGTCATATGCCTGCTCGGGGTGCGCCGCGCAAGCCGCGGATTTTGGCCCTTAGAGGCCTAAAACGCGCTGGGCCGACTGGAGAACCTCCAGCAAGCCGGGCGTCGTCTTGAGTTCGCCCAGCGCAGCCGGCGCGATCCACTGGAAGTCGTCGAGTTCCTCGTTCAGCGCTGGCTCGCCCGCGCTCCAATGCGCGGCGAACGACAGGATCACAAAATGCCCGCCGCCCTCAGTCGTCGGCATGACTTCACGCCAGGCGGCAAGGCCTGCGATCTCGATCGTCAGCGCGGTTTCCTCGGCGATCTCGCGACGGAGCGCGGCGTGGAGGGTTTCACCGAATTCGACGCGACCGCCGGGCAGCGAGTAAAATCCCTTCGCTGGCGAGCGCGCACGCCGCACCACCAGCACCTTGCCCTCGCGGAAAATCGCCGCGCTGACCGCAAGCTGGGGACGGGATGGATGGAGAGGCGCCAAAATGGAATCCGAGACCAAGTGTTCGCGTGGGACCTGCCAATCTTAGCCCGGCGGTCCGATCCACTCCACCGCGATCGTCGGCAATCAATGCGTCATGATGTAATCGACGTCAGCCGCGCCATGGCCGTTGATGATGCCACCCGCCTGCATCACCAGCGGCTTGACCCAGCCGGTGGCTTGTTCGGCCAGTCGGGTGCGGGTGTCGTCCTTCGTGGCCTCACGCATCGCCGCGCTTACCGCGGCCAGGATCGAGGTGATCGCGCTCGTGACGTTGTCGAACTCGGCACGGATCCGAACGTCGGCCGTGTTGTAGGCATCGATCGCCAGATCTCTTGCCTTGAAGTTGGAGGCTGTGAAATGTTCGGCGTAAGATAGCGGTTCCCAAACGAGAAAATCCTCGGCGCATTCCGGCATGTCCGGAATCATTTCCAGCAGCATCACCGCTTCGTTGAAGTGGTTGAGATAGTCGGTAGCAAGCCCGGTGCGCGGATTGATGTTGGCCGCGCGCAGTTCGGCCGCACGCGCCGAGCTATCGGCGGTCACGGAGGCTGACTGTATGGGTTGGGTAGTCGATGGCGTCATTTGTCGCAGTGTTAGGGTTCGGGGTAAAAAGTTACTGAAGAATACTTATTCGGATACCAATAATGTGCGGACGCTTCGTTATAACTTCGGCACCAGAAGCTTTGCGACAACTTTTCGGTTATTTGGAACAACCAAATTTCCCGCCAAGGTATAATGTTGCCCCAACGCAACCGATACCTGTGGTGATGACCGAGAATGGCCGGCATTTCCGCTTAATGCGCTGGGGATTTTGGCCCGCTTGGGTGAAAGATCCCCGTAAATTTACCCTCCTGATCAATGCCCGCGCGGAGAGCGTGAAAGAGAAACCGGCATTCAAGAATGCGATCCGGCGGCGGCGATGCCTGATCCCGGCCGACGGCTATTATGAGTGGCAGTCCTTTGGCAGCAGCAAGCGGCCATATTTCATCTATCGCCGCGATGGCAGCCCGATCGGATTTGCAGGGATCGCGGAGACCTGGGTCGGGCCGAACGGTGAGGAAGTCGATACGGTTGCGATTGTCACCGCGCCGGCGAGTGCCGATCTCGCCGCGCTTCATCATCGCGTGCCTGTCATGATCAAGACAGATGATTTCGAGTTCTGGCTCGACTGCCGCTCGGATGAGGCGGATAGCGTGACGCCGCTGATGCGGGGGCCGGAAGTGGGCGAATTCGTCTGGCATGAGGTCTCGGTGCGCGTCAATCACGTCGCCAATGACGATGCGCAACTCGTTTTGCCGATGACTGAAGAGCAACGCGAGGCCGAGCAACCCGGGCGAACCAAAAAAGCGAGCCCGCGCAAAACCGCTGCTGCGGACTTCGACGACGGGCAGGGCAGTCTGTTTTGAATTTCAGCTGTTGAGCAACTGCTTCAGCTTGGCGACCGCGCTGTCGGGCGTCGTCAGCACCGGCAGTTTTGAGGCTTCGGCCACGAGCTCGGCGGCGGGCGCCATGCTGTATTGCGCTAGCGCAATCAGGTCGCAGTCGCGCAAGTCGCGCGAGGCCTGGACGACCAAACGGTCATGCTCGGCGCGGTCGCCGCGATCGAGCGCGGCCATGGCGCCTTCCGCCAGTTTTGGCACCAGCGTCACTGTGCCCGGAAATTCGGCCGGCATCGACTGCAATGTCGGAGGAAAGGTCGAGAGCAGGCCGATGCGGTGACCGCGCGTCACCGCCTGCTCGATCATCGCCTGATTTGGTTTGAGCACGGGCTTCGGTGCGAGATCGCGCGCCACGGCCTCGATGCAGGGACCGAAGGCAGAACAGGTAAAGAGGACCGCGTCGGCGCCGGTCGAGGCCGCATAGCGTCCAAGCGCGAGGAAGCGGTCGGTCATCGCCGGCGTCAACCGGCCGTCGCGCGCCAGATCGGCCGACAGGCTGTCATCGAGCAAATTCATCAGCGTTGCCTCCGGCCAAAGTCGCGCGAACGAGGCTTCGATCGGAACCAGCGAATGTTTTAAGGCGTGAATAAGGGCGATGCGCATGTCAGTTTCTCGCGGGCGTTTATGCCGGTTTGACGTTTTCAATTACGGGGTGGGCTCGCGTCCGTCGAGCCATTTCGCATAGATGACGCGTTCCTGCTCGGAATAGCCGAGGGATTGATAAAAGCTCTTCACGCTCTTGTTGTCGGGCCGCACCATGAGTTGGAGCTTTTCGATGCCGCATTCGCGCAGCCAGCGTTCGGCCGCATCCATCATGACGCGTCCATAACCTTTTTGGCGATGATCGGGATCGACTGCGAGGTAATAGACCCAGCCGCGATGGCCGTCGTGTCCGACCAGAACCGTGGCGGCGAGCGATCCGCCATCACGCCCGATCAACACCGCCGCGTTGGATCCTCGTCTAGCGAGCGCGATGTCGGCGGTCGGATCATTCCAGGGCCGTGTCAGGCCGCAGGTTTGCCAAAGCGCAGCGACGTCGGCGACATCGGCGTCGTCGATCGGGGTAATCGCAAGCGGTTGGACGGCGGCCGTCACAGCACCTTGCCGGGGTTCATGATCCCGAGCGGGTCGAGCAGCGCCTTGATGGAGCGCATCAATTCGATCGCGACCTTGTCCTTCACCTCGGGCAGTTCATCGCGCTTGAGCACGCCGATGCCGTGTTCGGCGGAGATCGATCCGCCCATTCGCAGCACGATCTCGAACACGACCACGTTGACGTCGTGCCAGCGCGCCAGAAAATCGGCGGCATTGGCGCCGATCGGCTGGCTGACATTGTAGTGGATATTGCCGTCGCCGAGATGGCCGAACGGCACCGGCCGCGCTCCCGGGATCAGCTTCACCACGGCCGCGTTGGTTTCCGCGATGAAGGCGGGGACGGCGGCGACGGGCACCGAGATGTCGTGCTTGATCGAGCCGCCTTCGGGCTTTTGCGCCGCCGACATTTCGTCGCGCAATTTCCAGAAGCCTGCGCGCTGGCTCAGGTTCGCCGCGATCACGGCGTCGTCGACGATTTCCTGTTCCATGCCGCGGCCTAAGATCGATTCCAGCGTGCCGCGCGCGTCGTCGCGCGACGACGACAGCTCCATCAGCACGAACCATGGATGCTTGCCGGTGAGGGGCTCTCGGATGTCGATGCCGTGGCGCACGCTGAAATCGACCGCGATGTCGGCGAGCAATTCGAAACTGGTGAGACTTCCCGCCGCTTCGTTTTGCGCGATCGACAACAGCTTCAACGCATCCGCTGGAGATTTGAGGCCGACGAAGGCGGTCTCGATTGCACGCGGTTTCGGAAAAAGCTTTAGCGTCGCCGCGGTGATGATGCCAAGTGTGCCCTCGGCACCGATAAAGAGGTTGCGCAGGTCGTAGCCGGTATTGTCTTTTTTCAGTTTGGACAGGCCGTTGAGAATTCGTCCGTCCGCCAGCACCACTTCGAGCCCGAGCGCCATCTCGCGCGCCACGCCGAAGGCGAGCGCCGCGGTGCCGCCGGCATTGGTGGAGAGATTGCCACCGATGGTGCAGCTTCCTTCCGCGCCCAGCGACAGCGGAAACAGCCGATCGACCTCGGCCGCCTTTTGTTGCGCGACCTGCAACACCACACCGGATTCGCAGGTCATGGTGTTGGAGGCGGGATCGATATCGCGAATCTTGTCGAGCCGCCGCGTCGAGACCACGACCTCGTCGTGATGCGGAGTTTGCCCGCCGACCAACCCGGTATTGCCGCCTTGCGGCACCAGCGCGATCTTTTGTTCGGTCGCAAGCTTGCAGATCGCGGCGACCTCCGCGGTCGAACCGGGCCGTAGAATCAAGGGCGAGCGGCCGTGAAACAACCCGCGCTCTTCGGTCACGTAAGGCGCGACGTCGGCCGGCTCCGTCACCGCATATTTGTCGCCGACGATGGCGCGAAACCGTGCGATCAATTCGGACGAAAGCGGGTTAGCCGGCGTTTGGACGATATTCATTGGCGTCTCTTTGATTTTGCTTCTTGTTATCTGGCCAGTTTTATCTGCCCAAGATCTTTATCTGCCGACAGCGGCCCGGCGCAGCCGATCGTTGATGGCCTCGCCCAGACCGTGATGCGGCACCGGCATGACCGCGATCGTGCGGGCGCCTTTCGCATCGAGGATGCGAAGATAGCCGAAAAGATTGACGGCGGCCTCACTGAGATCGCCCGCCGCGGACAAATTCATCACGGCTTTCGCCGCACGAACGCCATCGAGCTCGGTGGCGCCGAAAGCCAGAACGGCCTCATCCGGCCCGATATGGGTAGCGTTGAGCCGAACCGGGGTGCGGGGCGCGTAGTGCGAGGCCAGCATACCCGGCGCGAGCGGCTGGGCGTCGTCATTGACGGCGTCTTCCGGCAGCCGTTGCAAGGCATGGCCGAGCACACGCTCGATCGCCTCGCGTGGCAGCCCGCCTGGCCGCAGCAGCATCGCTTCCTCAAAGCAGGCCAGAATCGTGGATTCGACGCCGACGTTCACCGCGCCGCCGTCGAGGATCAGATCGATCCGCCCGGAAAGATCGCTCGCGACATGCGCGGCCGTAGTCGGCGAGACATGGCCCGAGAGGTTGGCGGAAGGGGCGACCACCGCCCCGCCAAAGGCGTCAAGAATGCCCTGCGCGACGGGGTGGGCGGGAACACGGATGGCGACCGTATCGAGGCCCGCGGTCGCCAATTCCGCGACCTTGCACTGGGCTGTCTTGGGCAAAACCAGCGTCAGCGGCCCTGGCCAGAAGGCTTCAGCAAGGCGCATGGCGGTTGTGTCAAAACGGGCGATCTGCCCGGCGGCGTCGATATCGGCGACATGGGCGATCAGGGGATTGAAGGAGGGACGTCCCTTCGCCTCGTAAAGCCGGGCAATGGCCGGGGCCTGGGTCGCATCGGCGCCGAGCCCATAAACGGTCTCGGTCGGGAACGCCACCAGACCGCCTTCCGACAGGCAGCGAGCGGCCGCCGCCATGGCGTCCTCATCGGCCGGCAAAATCTGCGTTTTCAGGCTCACCTTCACAGGGTTAAATCCTTAAAAATCGCCGCCTTGCGGTGCGCGAAAGCCGAGGCTATAAGCCGCCTTCTTGTCGGAGTGTGGCTCAGCCCGGTAGAGCACTGCGTTCGGGACGCAGGGGTCGCAGGTTCGAATCCTGCCACTCCGACCAGAAATCATTGGGGTTTTTCTCCCCATTTCGGTCACCGGTCAAGCCGACCACCGTTTCGACCCCCGAAACAAATCGGCCTTTTTGGCCAATCCGGCGGCTGCCCCTCGTAAGTAGTCCGGATGATGGCGGCCGTACGTTTCCTGAAGAACTTCGGGCGACATGCCGAGGAAGCCTACGGCTCCCGGATCGGTACGCCACGTTGCATCATCCATGTCGCCGCGGTGTGCCGCAACGTGTGCGGGGTGACCTTGCCGATGCAACGCGCGAGTTTCACAGCGCTCTTGAACCCGCTTTTCACGGATTTGATCGGCTTTCCGTTGAATTCCACGAAGCCGACGTTGTGTCAGCTGTAAAATATGCTGTTTAACGCTGAGTAACCCCTTTTGGAGAGATGCATGAAGGTTGGTCCGCCGCGCGCCATTTTTCACTTCATGAGAGGCCTGCTTTTCCTGCTTTTGCTTGGTCCCGCGTGCTCGCTGAGCGCGCAGGAGTATCCCGCGAGGCCGGTCAAGCTCATCGTTCCATTCTCTGTTGGAGGTGATGCTGATGTCATCGGCCGCGTACTCGCCGAGGGCTTGGGCGCAGAGCTGAAGCAGAGCATCATCGTGGAGAACGTGACTGGCGCAGGCGGCAATATCGGAGTGGAGCGGGTGATCCGCTCCGAGCCCGACGGCTACACGTTGTTGCTTGCTCCGATGGGAGTCTTGTCGGTCAATCCGACTCTGTACAAGGGACTGACATTCGACGCATCCAAGGCTCTGATTCCGATTTCGCTCGCCTACGAGACCGGCCATTTGGTGGTCGTAAATCCACCCCTGCAGGCCAAATCCCTGGCTGAACTTGCGGATCTCATCCGCGGCAAGCCAGGAAAATTCAGCTTCGGTTCGGGGGGTGTTGGAACGTCGACCCATCTTTATGGCGAGGTCTTCAAAATGACGGCGAAGGTCGACCTCCTGCACGTTCCCTATCGCGGCAATGGGCAGGCGTTGAACGATGTCATCGCCGGTCAGATCCAGGTCATGTTTCCGCAGATCGCTTCAGCGGCGAGTCAAGCTGCGAGCGGCCTGGTTCGACCGCTGGCCGT
>DATHPL010000620.1:0-4491 GCA_035483915.1 Bradyrhizobium sp. | reverse complement strand
CGGAACACCAGATCGGACCACGGTCCGAGCGCCACCACGACCTCGCGCGCGGCAGCGCCATCGACGCGCCATCCGCTGGATGCCTGCGTCAGTGTCCGCGCATCCGCCACGACGAAGCGGCCGCCTTTACGGATAAACAGCGCCGCATAGGCCTTGGCGAGCGCGCCGGGATCGGCAATGAAGCCGGGGGTCGGCCAGAAGACGGCACCGGCGAAATCTCCGCTCAGATTGGGTTCGCGCGCGGCGATCGCTTCGCGATCGAGGATTTCACTGGGTACGTCGTACTGCCTCACCCCCTCGGCATCGCGCACGGCCTTGCCGAGACTGGCTTGCGAGCGAAACAGCTTGAGCCAGCCGGTGCGGCGCAAAAGCTCGGGCACGCCGGCTTCCGCAATCAGCGCCTCGTGCTCGACGAGGCTGCGCTGGATCAGCGGCCATTCCGCCATCGCGCTCTGCATGGCCCGCGCGGGCGACGACGCAAGATAGTAGCGCAACAGCCAGGGCAGAAATTCCGGCAGTTCGGAAATGCGATAATACGAGTTCGGCGAGCGATTGAGCGCGTACTGGAAGATCAATTTGGGGTCGCGGGGAAACATGAGCGGAAAGACCGAGGCGCATTCGATGATCCCCGCGTTCCCGTAGCTGGTCTCGTCACCGGCGTGCTCATTCCTGTCGACCAGGATGACGTCGTGCCCGAGCTTTTGCAGGTGCAAAGCCGCACTGACACCGACCATGCCTGCGCCCAGCACAAGCACGTCGCCCTTTGGTTCCGCCATCAGGTACTTCCTTCCGTTTGGCGCAACCACAAAGCCGCCAGCGTTAAACTTAAAGCGGGCACGACGCCCGTAAACCATTGTGGCCAGAGGAAATCGCCTTTGCGTGGCGGCTAAACTCTGGCAACATGGATTGGCTATTCCTCTACACCATCGCGGAGAGTTTCCACCAATGCCGTTACGTCAGATCTTGCTTGCAACGGCCACGGCTTCGATTGTCGCCTTTGCCGCGATGCCGGCTTCAAGCCAGACCATACGCTACGCCAATCAGGGCGAGCTCAAATCGCTCGATCCCTACACGCTCAAGGAAACCACGACGATCGCCCATCATGCGCATGTCTATGAGGGGCTCGTCACCCGCGACAAGGATTTGAAGATCGCCCCAGCGCTGGCCGAAAGCTGGGAAACCCCGGAGCCGACCCGTTGGCGTTTCCACTTACGCAAAGGCGTCAAGTTTCACAATGGCGACCCCTTCACCGCCGACGACGTGATCTTTTCCGCCGACCGCGTGCGCGCCAAGGGTTCGAATTTCCTCACCAACGTTCCCGCCGACGCCAAGTTCATCAAGATCGACGACTATACGGTGGACGTCAAACTCGACTCGCCCAATCCCATCCTGACGTCGCAGTGGGACGGCTAGTTCATCATGGACAAGAAATGGTGCGAGGAAAACAATTCCATCGCGCCGACGCCGGCCTCCGCCACCACGCCGAGCTACGCCGCGCTGCACGAGAACGGCACCGGCCCCTTCATCATCGAAAGCCATCAGCCCGGCGTGAAGACCGTGTTCAAGGTCAATCCGAACTGGTGGGGCAAACCTGAGCACAACATTAAAGAGATCATTTTCACATCGATCGGATCGGCCTCCACACGCGTTGCGGCGCTGCTGTCGGGCGAAGTCGACGTGATCGAGCCGGTGCCGACGCAGGACATTCAGCGCGTGAATGCCGGTGGCAATGCGACGGTCATGTCCGGACCGGAAGTTCGCACGCTCTTTCTCGGCATGGACCAGGAGCGCAACGAACTGCTGTATTCCAACATCAAGGGCAAGAACCCGTTCAAGGACATTCGCGTCCGCGAAGCCTTCTACAAGGCGATCGACGTCGACCTGATCAAGAACCGCGTGATGCGCGGCCTTTCAACGCCGTCGGCGCTGATGGTCGCCCCGCAACTGTTCCCGCTCTCGAAGGATTTCATCCGGCCCAAGGCTGATCCCGAGGCGGCGAAGAAGTTGATGGTGGAAGCCGGTTATCCCGACGGCTTCGAAGTCACGATGGACTGCCCCAACGACCGTTACGTCAACGACGCCGATATTTGCCAGGCGGTGGTCGGCATGCTCGCGCGCATCGGCGTCAAGGTTACCCTGCTGGCGCAACCCAAGGCCCAGTACTTTGGCAAAGTGCTCAAGCCCGGCGGCTACCAGACCTCGTTTTATCTGTTGGGCTGGACGCCGGCGTCGATGGACTCTCACAATGTGCTGTACGACATCATGGGCTGTCACGATCCCAAGGAGCCCACCCGGGGCGAGGCCAATCTCGGCGGCTATTGCAACAAGGAACTCGATGCGCTCGCCGACAAGATCCTGGTCGAGACCGATACCGCCAAGCGCGACCAGATGATCAAGCAGGCCTTCGAAATCGGGATAAAGGATTATGGCTATATCCCGGTGCATCAGCAGGCGCTGGCCTGGGGCGTTTCGAAAAAGGTGAAGATCACCCAGCGCGCCGATAATCAGGTTCTGTTCTATTGGGCGACGAAGCAGGAATAGCGTGACGGTTGCGGTGCGCGTCGCGTTTTAGAGAAGTGAAAGGAAGAGATGCTCGCTTTCACGCTTCGCCGGGCCATTCAGGCGATCGGTGTCATGATCGCCGTCGGGATCATCTCGTTCTCGATGTTCCGCTTCGTTGGCGACCCCGTGAGCCAGATCGTTTCGATCGACACCTCGGCGGCCGAGCGCGCGGAGATCAGAAAATCGCTCGGGCTCGACGATCCGATTCCCGTCCAGTTCGCGCACTATTTCGCCAACGCCGCGCAATTCAAGTTCGGCGTCTCCTATCAATTCCGCCTGCCGGTTGCCGACCTCTTGAAGGAACGGATGCCGGCGACGCTGGAACTTGCCACCTGCGCTACCATCCTGGCGCTCGTGTTCGGCATCCTGATGGGCGTGTATTCCGCGCTCCGGCGCGATACGTTGCTTGCGAAACTATTCCAGGCGATTTCGCTGATCGGCATTTCGCTGCCGACCTTTCTGATCGGCATTCTCCTGATCTACCTGTTCTCGGTAACGCTCGGCTGGCTGCCTTCGTTCGGCCGCGGTGACGTCGTGCGGTTTGGCTGGTGGACCACGGGCCTTCTGACGATCTCAGGCTTGAAAGCGCTGATCCTGCCATCGATCACGCTCGGCCTGTTCCAGATGACCCTGATCATGCGGCTGGTCCGCGCCGAGATGCTCGAGGTCCTGCGGACGGACTACATCCGCTTTGCCCGCGCACGCGGATTGACGACCCGCGCCATCCATTTCGGCCATGCGCTCAAGAATACGCTGGTGCCGGTGATCACGGTGGCGGGCCTGCAATTTGGCTCGGTTATTGCATTTGCGATCATTACCGAAACCGTTTTCCAGTGGCCCGGCATGGGGCTTCTGTTCGTCCAGGCCGTGCAGAATGTCGATATCCCGATTATGGCAGCCTATTTGCTGATGGTGTCCCTGATTTTCGTCACCATCAATCTCGTGGTGGACGTGCTCTACACCGTGGTCGATCCGCGCTTGCGCGCCACGGTCGGCCGCCCGGCCTGAGAGAGCTAACATGTCAGACGCCGCTCTCCCCCATAAAGCTCCTTCGACCCACGTGCCGACTGCAAGCTTTCTTCGGCGCGCGCTCGACAGCGACATCTTCTATTCATTCCGCCGCTCGCGGTTGACGATGGTTGCCGCCATCGTGACGCTGCTTTTCTTCGTGCTGGCAATCGCAGCGCCTCTGATTGCGGTTCAAAATCCGTTCGATCCCAGCGAACTTCAGCTCATCAATTCGCGCATCGCGCCGCTTTGGACCGCCGACGGTCAAAGCCCGTTCCTGCTGGGCACGGACGAACAAGGCCGCGACGTCTTGTCGGCCATCCTCTACGGTATGCGCATTTCACTCATCGTTGGAATTCTCGGCGTGGTGTTTTCGGGAGCACTCGGCATCGCACTTGGCCTGATCGCCGGCTATTTCGGCGGCGCGATCGACGCCCTGATCATGCGCATCGCCGACGTGCAACTCACCTTCCCGGCCATCCTGATCGCGCTGCTGGTCAACGGGGTCGCCAAATCACTGTTCGGCAACCGGCTGGACGCCGACAGCATGTTGGGGGTGCTGGTTCTCGCGATCGGCCTGAGTTTCTGGGTGCAATATGCGCGCACCGTGCGCGGCTCGGTGATGGTGGAGAAAAACAAGGATTACGTGGCGGCGGCGCAACTGATCGGCCTGCCCGCACCCGTGATCATGCTGCGGCATGTGCTGCCCAACACCATGGGTCCGATCCTGGTGATTGCGACCATCAATCTCGCGCTTGCCATCATCACGGAGGCGACCTTGTCGTTTCTCGGCGCCGGCATGCCCGACACCATGCCTTCGCTCGGAACCTTGATCCGTATCGGCAACAATTATCTGTTTGCCGGCGAATGGTGGATCGTCGCCTTCCCTGGCCTTGCGCTCGCGGTGCTGATCCTGTCCAT
>DATHPL010000619.1:0-1652 GCA_035483915.1 Bradyrhizobium sp. | reverse complement strand
TTAAGGGGAGAGAGCCACCCGGAAGCCGTGGGTTGGATAGCGCACGTTGGTATCGTAGCTGTCGCGGTTCGCCGGCCGGATGTAGCGGGCATCATTCTTCCACGATCCGGACCTGATGACGTGCGAGGTGCAGTCGTTGCCGGTCCAGGCTGAACCGTCGGCCGGCGCGCCCTGGTAGTTCTTGTGCCAGCAGTCCTCGACCCACTGATCGACGTTGCCGCCCATGTCATAGAGGCCAAATGGATTGGCCCTGAAACTTCCGACCTTTTCGGGCTGGCCGACGGCGGCGCTGCCGCAGTCCTTGCAATTGGCCATCCCGGGCTGCAACTGATCGCCCCACCAGTATTTCGTTTGCGTTCCCCCGCGCGCGGCAAACTCCCACTCGGCTTCGCTCGGAAGCCGGTAGGCCTTTCGCGTCGCTTCCGAAAGCCAGGTGACAAATTGCCTGGCATCGCTCCAACTTACATTCGTGACCGGCGCATCGTCTTTTCCCGTCGCCTCGAAGCCACACGCCTTGGCGGCAAAACATGCATTCCATTCCTGGACGGTGACCGGAAATTTGCTGATGGAGAAGGGCTTGATGGCCACCTGATGGGCCGGCCGTTCCGAAAGATCGTCGTTGCTGCCCATGGCAAAATTGCCGCCTCGCAGCGCAACCATTTCAGGTTCCCGCACCGACGGAGCGGATTGCGCTGCCGGAGCAATCGCAGGCTTGGGCTGCGGCAGCGCCGCGGCATCCTTTGCGGCGGGACTGGACGAAGGTACAGGCTGAGGCTGCGGCGGGATCTGTTGCGGCGGCGATGGCGACACCGAAGGAAGCGGCGGCGCCGTCTGCTGGGCGGGAGGCGCGCTTGCCACTTTCGGGGATTCGACAGGAGCGGGGGTTGCTACATGGTCGAGCATTTTGCTGCGGGTCTGCATCAACAGGTAAGCGAGAGTACCCCCGGCTATGACCAGCAGCGCGAAACTCAATGACCAGATGAGAATGGTTTCGCGGCGCCTCGGGCGTCGAAGAGCGGCCGGATCGGAAAGTACGCGGTAGACCCGCACCGGATCGGTGATGTTCTTCACCTTGCGGTCCCCCAGCGACTCGTATCCGCAGACCAGTTTGTGTTTTATCTGCTCGTAGATGCCGCCCGAAATAAACACCTCGCCCGGCTCGGCGATCCCCTCGATCCGGCAGGCAATGTTGACGCCATCGCCGTAGACGTCGTCGGTTTCAATGATGACGTCGCCGAGATTGACGCCGATCCGGTACTCGATCCTGGAATGGTGCGGCATCGATGCATTTCTGCCGACCATGTTCTGTTGGATGACGATGCTGCACCGGACGGCTTCGACCGGGCTGTCGAAAGTCGCAATGAATCCGTCGCCGGTGGTTTTGACGAGCCTGCCGTGGTGCTCGAGAATGCTCGGCTCTATCAGATCGCGCTGGATCCGTCTGACGCGCGCATGCGTTCCTTCCTCGTCCTGCTGCATCAGGCGGCTGTAGCCGGCGATGTCGCCGGCGATGATCGCGGCAAGGCGACGTGGCGCGATGCCGTTCGGCGGCTCGCCGTGCTTCCCGGGTTTGAAGTCGCGGATTTCTCCCATGCCTGGAGACTCCACAAACAACAAATGGCGTCTGAGCCTTGCGCTCAAGAAGAGAGCCG
>DATHPL010000618.1:0-18640 GCA_035483915.1 Bradyrhizobium sp. | reverse complement strand
GCCTTAAAAGTTGAGTGAGCGCCCTTCGAGAGGCGCCATCGCAACCATTCATTAACGCGGCCCGGATATGGTTAACGACGGGTATACCGCTTGTCGGCTGTCCCGAAGGGCGCGACCATGTTCCGTATCGATTTCAATAAGCTCCGATTCCTCATTTGCGACGACAACCCGCATATGCGCCGCATCTTGCGCACGCTGTTGCATTCGTTCGGCGCACGCGAGGCCTATGAGGCCGAAGACGGCGCCACCGCGCTCGAAATGTACACCCACTACGTCCCGGACATCGTCATCACCGACTGGGCGATGCCGATCTTCGACGGGCTTGAGTTGGCGCAAATGATCCGGCAGCCGGAATCAAAGGGTAACCCTTACGCCCCGATCATCATGCTGACCGGACATTCCGAGAAACGGCGCGTCACCGTGGCGCGCGATGCGGGCGTGACCGAATTTCTTGCGAAGCCGATTTCCGCCAAGGGCCTGTATCAACGCATCCTGAACGTCGTTGCCAATCCGCGCCCGTTCATCAAGACCAAGACCTATTTCGGTCCGGACCGCAGGCGCAACCCCAACGGCGCCTATATCGGGCCCGAGCGGCGCGTCGGCGGCGAGATGGAAATCCTTCAGCAGCCCTCGCTGCTCGACAAGGCCAAATCCGGCATCTAGTGGAGTGGATTTGACATTCGCTACAAGCCTAGCCGCAAACTCCGAAGGCGAATGTCAAATCCTAAACTCCACTAGAAATATATATTTGCTAGTGGTCCTTTGATTCTAACATTCGCAAAGTGGCCGCTGAGAAGGGATGCGAATGTTAGAATCGGACCACTAGCAGGAAAATAAACCGCATGCCGAACAGCAAATCCGACATCGAGGTCCAGAAATTCGCCGATCACCATGTGATCACGCAGCCCAATCCGCTGCGCAAGGTGATGCGGCGGGTGGCCGATGATGAGATCGACGATCCCGTTGCGCGCGCGGAAAAAGCGCTCGCCGACCTGTCCGGTGAATTCAGGCACTGGATGGAAATCGAAGTCGAGCGGCTTGCAGCTGCCCATGCCGTCATTCTCAAGGACGGCTTTACGAAAGCCGCGCGCGACGAACTCTTCCGTGCCGCCCATGACATCAAGGGCGACGCCGTCACCTTCGGCTTTCCTCCGGCCGGCACCGTTGCCGAGAGCCTCTGCCGGATCATCGAACACGCCCCGGATCTGCCACGGGTGCCTTCCGATCTGATCGCGCACCATATCAACGCCGTTCAGGCGATCGTGCATCAGCACACCAAGCTCGACAGCATCAGCATGTCGAACGAACTGAGCCGGCGCCTGCGCGGCGTCGCCGACGAATATCTCGCGCGCGTCAATCGCGACCGCCCCGAACATCTCGAAGCCATCATGGCGCCGAGCATCGTGCCGGCGGATTGACGTCATCAGCGTCGCCCCGAGCCTCGCCTGCTTTCACTACTTCCAGGATGACGATTTGAAAATGACAAGGCAGGCCTAGCCTGCCCTTGTCGATCTCTAGTGCCGTCGGTCTCGTGCGTTTAAGCCGCGGCCAGATCGTACTGCATCGGCGCGACGGCCTCCTCGGCCGCAAGTTCCTCGCAGAATAAGCGCGCCTCTTCCCGCGCCGATTCCGTCGCAAAGCGCCGCAGCAGGATCAGAAGCGGATCTGCGGCGTTCTGATCGGATTCGCATTGGGTCAAGACGCGCTCGACCATGCGGCGGCGCAAGCGCGCCGCGCCCGCAAGCGTATCGGTAAAGCCCACCTCATGAATGACATCGAGCGCAGCGCGGAACGCGGCGAAGGTCGATTCCGGCAGGCGTGCGCGTTGCAGGAGCGCCACCAGACTTGCCTCGCCGCGATCAAACAGCAGAGACGAGACGCGGGCGCGCGGCAGACCGGACAATTCGGCGAGTGCCGCTTCGAACAATTCGAGATTGCCGGACAGCAGCGCCCGCAGGATCAAACCCGCGGTCAGCTGCGAGGTCGCGCGCAGATGCGCGATCAGTCCGCGCATATCGTCGCCGCGCGAAGACGCGGCGATGTTGACCGTCGAGCGAGCGCGCGCCTCGTCCGCCACCCGCTCGGCGCGGTCGGCGCTCAGCCAGTTCTTTGCGACGACGAATTGCGCCAGCGTATTCGACAATTTAGCGACCAGCGCGGCCCGTGTAGCGGCGGGCAGATCCTCCAACACCAGCATCGATTCCCTTATTGCTGCAAGGTGGCCGTGGCGCTCGACGATGCGGTCCCAGGAAAACGGCGGGAGTTCCGCGTAGGCGTTTTCGATCAATTCCAGCGCTGCGGCGGCAGTGCCGACTTCAGCAATCGCGGCGCAGACGGAGGGCGGAAGATTGATGCGGCGGGCGATCGCACATTGCGTCTCGCCGTTGCCGGTGGCGGCGATGTCGACGAGGTCCGCATCGATCAGAAGCGGCGAGTATTCGAGGATCGGCAACGCGACCGAGGGCTGATCGAGCGCCAAGGCCTGCACGATGGCCGCCGGCGCCTCCTGACTGTGCGCAAACACTTCCGCCATCGCCCGGCGCACCAGAGGCGACGAGTCATCCAGCAACATCAACAGCGCGCCTTCGGCCGCTGCCCTGTCGTCTTCGGAAAGATCGGAGATGAGCCAGGCCCGAGCCAAGGCCCGCGTCGCCTCGGCGCGTTCGCCGGCGGGGGCCGTCTTTATCCAACTGATGAACTGCCGAACGATCATTGTCCTGCCGGCTTACGCAAAAACCTCTGGCGCCTTTTTGGTGCGCCAATGCAAGACAAAATAAACCACGACGCTTAACAAAGCGTTCACTATAAGCGGCTGGTTTCATTGACGTTTTGTTAAGGCCTGCGGCGAGGCCTCGCGTTCTCCTTTTTAGCTAGCCGCTGAACGTACCACTGCGATCGCTAAAGAGATCGAGCCCGCTGCCAGAACTCGCGGGCGGCAGCACCGCGACCGAGGCGGATGGTGTCGATGCGGCTGACGATGCCGGCGTATCCGCCGTCAGCGAAGCGGAACTGCCCCATAGCTCGCGAACCGCCTGCGACACCGGCTGCGACCGCCCGCCGTCCTGAAACAGCGAACGGAAGACCGGGCTTACCGGCGCGGCAGCATCTGCGGAGGTCGATGTCGAGGCCGAGGCGATCGCAACCGGTGCGGCAGACGCAACCGACCGCGTATCCGGGAAGCTCGAGAGAAAGCTCGCTGTGTCCGCCACAGATACGTTTGAAGGTGCGCCTGAAGATACGCTTGGAGCCGCGCTCGCCATAGCCACGCTCGGCTTGACGACATCGCCGCCGACGGAAGCCATCGCGCTTTGGGTGGCCGACGAGGTCGCTGCGCTATCGTAGCGTTGCTGTAGCACCGAATAGACCTCGGAGACGCTGCGCGCCCGTCCCGTGCTGCGGTCATAGAAGATCGAGCGGTTGGCGGCGGCTGCATTCGGAAACAGCCGCGCGGCGGAAGCCTGTCCATTATCCTCGGCATTGCCGATCAGCTTGGCCGCACCACCGACGCCCATGAAATGCGCCATGTACAATTCGCTGTCGCTCGGGCGGCGGCCGATCATGCCGGTGAGCTTGAAACTGTTGGACTGGGTGAACGCCGCGGCCATGGCGGAAGCGACCGTCGGATCGTCCCGCAGCTTCATGATTGCCTTCCGCGCATCAGGGTCGGAGACCGAGTAACTGCCGTCGGAAGACTTGCTGATCATGTCGGCAAGGTTGCCGTAGCCGAACTGGGCGCCCGCTTCCTTCACGGTCGTAAGCCAAGTCTGGTCGATGAACTGAAACAGCCCGTGGGCCGAAGACGTCGACGCCCCCGCCGTCGGATTGAAATCCGATTCCATCTTGGCGGTCGTCAGGAGATATTGAAAGCTGGTGCCGCTCGAAGCCGCGGCCTGCTTGATCGCGCCGGCAACGCGCACGCGTGCGGGATCGACACCTGCCGTGGCCGGGGCATTCGATGTGTCGACCGACATTGTCTGGTCTCCGCTCCCCGCGAAACGACCTTGAGTTCTAGGGACTGACGCGAAGGCTCCCACCAGCGCTTCAGTTGGACTTACAGTGCGGGGATTATGGTTAAGAGCGGGTTAAGAGGGTTCCCGGGGCGTCCGCCAAGGAATTAGCAAGGGAACGCATCACTTGCCGTAGACGGCCTTTGGATCGAATTGCCCTGTAGCGTCCACGAACGACAGTCGCGCACCGCCATCGGCTGCCTCGACCTTGCGATAGAAACAGGAATGCCGGCCGGTGTGACACGCCGCACCGGTCTGTTCGACGCGGATCCAGATCGCGTCCTGGTCGCAGTCGGCGCGCATCTCGACCACGCGCTGGACGTGGCCGGAGGTTTGGCCCTTGCGCCACAGCGCCTGGCGCGAACGGCTGTAGTACCAGGCTTCGCCGGTCGCAATGGTCTTGCGGAGCGCCTCCTCGTTCATATGCGCAACCATCAGCACCTCCGATGTGGAGGCATCGGTGGCGACACAGGTAACAAGGCCGCTGGCATCGAATTTGGGCCGGAACGACAGCCCTTCTTCGATGTCGTTGCTATCGGATGAGGCGGACATTTTAACGCTGTGGCGATCGCACCAGGGACATGAAACGTGCCTGCTCCGCCGGATTGTCGCGGAACATGCCGGTGTAGCGGCTGGTGAAGGTCGTCGCGCCATGCTTGGCGACACCGCGGACCGACATGCAGGTATGCTCGGCCTCGATCAGGACGGCGACGCCGCGCGGCTTGAGAACTTCATCGATGGCCGCGGCAATCTGCGCCGTCAGATGTTCCTGGGTCTGCAGGCGGCGTGCGAAGATATCGGTGAGCCGCGCCAGCTTCGACAGGCCGACCACGCGTTCGACCGGCGTATAGGCGATGTGCGCCCGGCCGTAGAACGGCATCATGTGATGTTCGCATTGCGAGGTGAATTCGATGTCGCGGACCAGCACGAAGTCGTCGTAGCCCGCGGTTTCGCCAAAGGTGCGATCGAGCACTTCGGCCGGGCACTGGTGGTAGCCCTGGTACAATTCGTCGAAGGCCTCGACCACGCGCCGCGGCGTGTCGAGCAGCCCCTCGCGTCCGGGGTTCTCGCCGATATAGCTGAGCAGGGTCTGCACTGCCGCTTCGGCCTCAGAGCGCGACGGCCGGGGCTGATCCGCGCGGACGGCGGCGGCCAGAAACTCGGAAGGGTCAAGCTCAGCAGGCCTGACGTCCAATGGCTTCGTCTCGGAGGGCTTTGGCTCGGAAGTATTCGCTGGGCGAAGGGATTTAATCAATGCGTCCATGTCAGCTCCGTTCGACCGGTCAATAAGACCGGAGTGTCACCGGCAGACGGGGCGGTATATCGCCTGGCGCCTGAGTCCCCCACAGATATCGATTTACGGTGGCCAACGGGTACCGGTTTCGGACCACCTTATGGGAATGGCGGGGTGTATTTCCACCATTCCCAGCCATATATAGGGTCGTGCGCCGTGGCCGCCAAGGGCGGCCTCCGACCGGCGGGGTGAAAGTACCGACCTATGCTAAACGATATCTACAACAAGCGAATCATCGAACTCGCCGGGAATATACCCCGGCTCGGCCGCCTGCCCTCGCCTGATGCGACCGCGACCGCGCATTCAAAGCTTTGCGGATCGACGGTAAAGATCGACCTCAAGATGGACGGCGGCATCGTCACCGACTTCGCCCACGACGTGAAAGCCTGCGCTCTTGGCCAGGCCTCGTCCTCGATCATGGCCTCCCATGTCATCGGCTCTACCGCGAGTGAATTGCGTGAGTTGCGCGAGACCGTTCGCAAGATGCTGAAGGAAAACGGCAAGCCGCCCGAGGGCGGCAAATGGGCCGATATCGCCTTGCTCGAGCCGGTCCGCGACTACAAGGCGCGGCACGCCTCGACGATGCTGACCTTCGATGCGGTGGTGGATGCGATCGGCCAGATCGAGGCCAAAAGCGCGTCCGAAAAAATGGCGCAGCCGGCTTCGGCTTAACGCACGCTCCTCATTTTATGGATTAACGCTACTGCGCCGGCGCTGCCGCGATGCTGGCTTTCGGCGCAAGAGCCTCGGCGGTCCGGGTGGATTTCGCAGCCGGCGTGGCTGCATCGTTCACCGCCGAACTCGTGAAACGGTCCTGCACCGGCTTGGTGGCCAGCGCCACGCCCTGCATGACCGATCCGCCCATCGGCGGCAGCACTTCAGCGATCGCGTCTGTGGTCACAAGATTGGTCAGCCGCAGCTCGTCGTGCGACAGCTCATGCAATTCTTCCCAGGGCGGGACGTTGAGCGACAGCGCAAGCAAATCGCCGCCGCCGCCCATATCGAAGGTGTATTTCGCCAGCCGCCCGATATCGCGTTCCACGATCATCAGATCGTCGGCGGAGTAACTTGCGGCCCGCGCATCCTCGGCGCGGTCGCCCATCCAGATCTGATGCACCCGCACATGCGCCGCCTCCGGCACATAGCGCGTCTTGCCGGACAGCAGCAGGAACACGCACATCGACTCGCAATAGGCTTGGGGATCGATGGCGCCGTGGTCGCCCTGCGTGGTGTGGGTACGAACGCTGGTGCCGACCGTTGTCATCAGACCGAGATTGCGGAAGCGACGCCCGAGCGTGATGGAGTCGTTGACTGAGCCACCGCTGGAATCCAGAACGATGGTGGCGCCGCGAAGATCGCGTCCTTGCGCGAAATCCTCAAAATCCTTCGGGCTCTCCGCCGTCACGATGCCGACCGCGCTGATCCAGCCACCGCAATGCGGCTGACAGGCCACCCAACTGAACTGCATCGGCAGCTTGCGCTCTTCGAGGGTTCCGTTGGCGTGAGCCAAACCACCGAGCACGATGAGTGCCCCCGGAACGGCAAGACAGGCAGCTGTTGCGATCAATACCGCCCAGCCGCGGAAGCGAAGTCTGACGAGTTTCAATTTGGTTCCTTCCCCGCAATCGCCAACAGGCGATCGCACCGGTTCAAAAACTTAAAACGAGTCTGTCATCCCCTCGTTATGAAACGTAAACGCAGTTGACCGAATCGTCCAGAGGACCTTTGTTGCGCCGCCGTGCAAACCGTTGATATTTATAAAACTGTGGCACAATTATTGATGTGAGCAGGTTCCCTGCTTTGGAACCAAGCAATTGCCGCACAAACACATAGCAAGCCGCCCATGAAGCATTCGCCGTTCAAGCTGCCTTCGCTCTCCGCGTGTTGCGAAGATTGTTCGCATCACGCCGAACGACTGCCGCGACAGGCAGGCCGCGCGATGATCTGGCTCTACCGGCACACGCTCTCGCCGCTGGTCGGTTACAATTGCCGGCATCTGCCGACCTGCTCGGTCTATGCCGATGAAGCGATCGGGCGTTTCGGATTGTGGGCCGGCGGATGGATGACGCTGGCGCGGCTGTTGCGTTGCCAGCCGTTCGGCACGTCGGGGATCGACAACGTGCCCACGACAAAACCCGAGCGGGCGCGCTGGTATCTGCCGTGGCGGTTCGGACGTTGGCGTGGCGTCAATGCGGCGTGACCACTACGCTGCGTTGCATCATTCGAAATGGTTGTAGTCACGCGGGAACCTGAACGTTCCTCACGAGTTGGCTTGATGTCTTCTTTATGGAGGACATCACCGATGCGCCCCAAATTCCAACCCAGTGGTCACGATCCCCGGCAGATCGATTTGTTGGCGGTGGTCGCGATACTGCTGGTCATTATCGCGGTCGGCCACTTTCTGATCGAACATTCTCACGCCCGCATCACCAGCAACTTCGTTGAGCCGAGCCAGACCGTGCGCTGGTAGTGCCGCCTCACTAGAACCAAAGAAATTTATGGACCGGTTCGGGCGCCGGCGGTGGTGGTGCTGGCCGCGGTCGAGGTTTGTGCGGTCGCGGCTTGGGCGCCAACTCAGCCACCGGCTCGGTCGACGAGGTCGTTTCCGCCGTCACCGAGCTATCGTCCGGCGAGCGCACGGACAGCAACAGGTTCGATTCATACGAACGCCAGCGATAGCCGATGCCGAAATCTATCGGCTGGGCACGCCGAAACAGTTCGGCATAGGACTGCTGATATTTGCCGGGAAATTTATCGATCGGACCGGCATAACGGCCGAACGGAAGGAAGCGCCATTTCTTTGGGCTGTAATAGCCAAGCGGGATTCCGGAATCGTCTTGAATGACAGTTGCACTGTTGGCGAGGATGAAGTCGCGCACCGTCGAGAAGCTGCCGGAATGCAGAAGATAGGAGGCACTCTTGAGCAGGCTGTTACCGGGCGCGAGCGTGGCGCAGAATTTCAGGAAACCGCTTGACCTGACGCCGGAGTCCGACAGATCGGTCGAAAAATAATACAGCGTCTTTTCCACGCCATCGCTTCCCGCAAACACGATCCTTAGCCCGCGCGTGGCGTTGGCGCCGGGATTGTCGTTGGCAAAATACGCCGTTCCCTTGTTGTCGAGCGCCACCGTCGAGACGTTCTTGATGGTCTTGCCGGAGCGCGCCAGGAACACATAGAGCAAAGGCATCGCGCCGTTGATCTGCCCTTCATGCAGATCGACTTTCATCTTCTTGGTGATGAAGAACGAAAAGCTCAGGATCGAGCCGAGCGAATGTTCGACATTGGCAAGCGCCGCATCGACGCCTCCGCGCGGTACTTTTGTCAAGTCCGGCACCGAGCCCGGCGGCTCGAGCGCGCTCAGCACATAGGTGGTGGCCTTCGGATAAAACGCGTCGGCGTAAAGAAAGTCGGGACCGGAGAACATGTAGAACATGGTCGACTTCGGCGCGGTCAGATTGGCATCCGACCAGGCGCGGACTTTCGACATCTGCCGCTGATCGAGTTGTCCGAACGCGGAATCGAAAAACCTGGCATGGCGCTGCCAGGACGGATCCTTGGTCAAGGCCATCAGCGGCGAGTCGACTGACGGCATCATGCCCGCGAGAAACCGCGCGGTATCGTCGGGCGTGACGTCAGCGGCGTCAGCCGCGCCAAGTGCACCCGCGAGCAACATGGCCGCGGCGGCGGCCAGAATTTTGAAGGTGCGGAACATTCTATGGGCGACCTGGACCTGCGGGGCGAGTGGGTGATGAGGTCGCGGAGCCGGAATCGTCCTTTTTGCGGAAGACGACATAGATCAGAAGGCCTGACACCATGATCAGAGCACCAAAAAAGGACTGCAGCGGCCGTTCGACGACGAGATAGTACATCATGAAAAGGGTCACGAGCAGGAAAATAATCGGCGTGACCGGGTATCCCCAGGCGCGGTAGGGCCGCGGCAGGTCGGGCCGCGTGATGCGGAGCTTGATTACGCCTGCTACGGTGAAGAACGAACAGAACAGCAGCGAGAACTGGATGAAATCGAGCACCGCCTCGAAGCTGCGCGTAAACAACATCAAGGTCGCGACCGCGAGCTGAAACAGGATGGCATAGGCCGGCGCGCCTTGCGTCGATTTCCGGGAAAAAACCCGCAACGCCGGGATATCCTCGCCCATCGTCATCATCACGCGCGGGCCGATCCACATCATCGCGCTGATCGACGATACAAGTCCGATGCAGATCATCGCGCCGACGATGCGCCCGCCGATCTCTCCGAACATGTACGTGCCGGCAATGCGGGCAACGTCGAGCTGGCCCGCCAGTTTGTCGATCGGCGCGGTGTGGAGGAATACGGCGTTGAGCGCCACGTAGAGCACGAGAACGATCAGCGTGCCCGAAAACAAGGCGCGCGGGAGATCCTGGCTGGCGTCACGCAACTCTCCGATGATGTAGGTCGCGGCATTCCAGCCGGAAAACGAATACATCACAAAAACAAGTCCGATCGCGAACGGCGCGCTGGCGACATAGCCGAGATCGTTCGCTTGCGGCGTGAACGACACGGCTTGCGGCGTGCCGATGACAAAGCCCGCGATCAGGAAAGCCGTGATCAGCACCACTTTCAGGATGGTCGAGATCAACTGGAAGGTTGAGGAGTGTTTGACGCCGGTGAGCTGGATCAACGAGACCGCCCAGACCGTCCCGACCGCCAGCAGCAGTGGCGGCGCGTCGGTGAAAATCGCCCGGCCATATTGCTCAAGGGCCATCGCCGCGAGCGCCACCGGAGCCGCGAAGCCGACGGTTGCCGATACGAAGCCTGCGACGAAACCGAAGGCGGGATGGTACGCACGGCTGAGGAAATTGTACTCCCCGCTCGAGCGGGGAAACATCGCGCCGAGCTCGCTATAGGAAAACACGCCGCACAACGCGACGATGCCGCCCACGGTCCAGAGCACGAGGATCGCAAAGCCGGAAGGGATGTCCTTGACCTGAAAGCCGAGGCTGGTGAAGACGCCGACGCCAACCATGTCGGCGACGACGATGGCGGTAGCAACCGCAACCGAAACCGTCGACCCACCGGAGAGCCGGCCTCCCAATGACGCAGTTCCGGTATCCGCCATGTTCGCCCGCACTTTGGGCGCCATGCCCTGCCGTAAACATCGTGCGGGGCAGCTTCGGCCAATTCAAGGAGACGGGGTAATAATTTAAATCCGACAGGATTTTGGTGTTTAGATACCTCTCCCAGTGCGCTGTAGTGGATTTCCCGACCCAGGCCCACAATCGCGACACGATTTCGTGTTGCTTGGGTCGTTCCGGGAATGGGGAGAATTTCCGGAGGATTAACGTCACCGCAACACAATCGCGCTGACATCGGCCGGTTTACGGCGGTTGGGGCAAAGGGGTGGATGGTCGGGGCCAATCCGAAATCTGACGTCTATGTTCGCGTGACGCCGGCTAAAAAGCCCGGATCGCCACGTCATGCGCGTTCGCGCGCCATCCCACCGCGCCGCTGGCTCCCTCTACTGTCGGTCCTGGTCCCGCTCTCATTCACACTCGCCCAGTGCGGCCAGGCGCCGAGCGCGGGCTCGCTCGCTGCAAACGTCCAAGGCAGCAGCGATACGTTCGACGATCGTTTCCCCAAACCGCAATTCAAGGATCGCTTCCCGACCGCCGCCGAAAGCTTACAGCAACGGCCGGCGAACGTGGCCGATGCGCAGACCCGCCGAACGGTGCAGACCCAACCGTATCGCGTCGCCTCGCTGGCGCCGACCATGCCGTATGAACGTCCGCAGCGTGAAGAACAAACGGCCCTGATCGGATTGAAATCGTCCGCCTTCCCCTACAACGGCAACAATCCGCGCACCGATACTCCGTTCCTGAACGTTTCCAACGGCGACCGCCACGGCCACCGCAGCTATTCCGGCCGCGTCTACTGGCAGGACGAGACCTTCAACGACAACCGCGTGCTGATGCACGTCCCCGAACATTTCGACGCCAACAAGCCCGGCGTCATCGTCGTGTTCTTCCATGGCCACGGCGCGACGCTGGAACGTGACGTGCGCGATCGTCAGCTCCTGCCGCAGCAGATTTCGGATTCAGGCGCCAACGCCGTGCTGCTCGCACCGCAACTCGCCTTCGATGCGGCCGATTCCAGCGCCGGCAAATTCTGGCAGCCCGGCGGGCTCAAGCGTTTCATCAATGAATCGGCCGATCATCTCGCCAAACTTTACGGCGATCCGAGCGCGGCCAAGACATTCGCCAATATGCCGATCGTCATCGTCGGCTATAGCGGCGGCTTCGTGCCGACCGCCTGGAGCCTCGAAGTCGGCGGGCTCGGTAACCGTGTCCGCGGCGTCGTGCTGCTCGATGCGGTCTATGGCGAGCTCGACAAGTTCGCCTCCTGGGTCGCCAACAACCGCTCCGGGTTCTTCGTCAGCGCCTATACCCAGTACACCCAGCGGCACGATCAGGAACTGATGCAGATGATCCGCGACAAGGGCATTTCCGTCTCCGATGACATGGATGGCCCGTTGCGTCCCGGCAGCGTCGTCTTTGTCAAAACGCCCGAAGGCGTGACGCATCGCGATTACGTCACCCACGCCTGGACCGACAGACCGGTGCGCGAGGTGCTCGCCAAGATGGCCTTGACGCCGGCACTGACGCGGTTTGCGGCCTCCGGCGCCGATAGCTCGATCAGCCGCTAAAAAACTTCTTCAACTTTTTGCCAACGACAGGCGCCGCGTCAAAACCACCGTGGCCAGCGCCAGCGCCACAAACGCTGTGCCGGCATAGCCGATGCCGTACAGAAGATCGTGCGCATACAACAATCCGCCGAATCCCGAACCGATCGCCTGCCCCACATACAGAAACGATGTATTGAGCGACACCGAGGCAGAGGCGAGCGTGGGCGCCGCGGCCACGAGGCGGACCTGTTGCATCGAATTGCTGGAGGCAAAACCCAGTCCCCAGATCGCCGCCGAGCATGCCATCAGCGGATAGAATCCCGCGGAGAGCGCCCATCCGCCGATCCCGGCCAGCACGAACGAGATGCACAGCATCGAGGTCTTCAAGGGCCCCCAGGAATCGACGACGTTGCTGACGATGACAATCCCGATAAAGCCGCACACGCCGTAGATCGCAAAGACCAGCCCGACGGCGTCGGGGCCGACCTGCGTCAGCCGCGACAATAACGGCCCCATATAGGTGAACACTGCGAACTGGCCCGACATCAGCAAAGTGGTGATCGCGAGCAGCATGACGATCACGCGATTACGTCCGAGATCGGCCCATGTCTTGAGATCGACCGGTGTGCCGACAAGGCCCGCCGGCAATCGCCACATCAAGAGGAGAAAGCTCAAGACCCCGACGACGCTGATGCCGCCAAAGGCAGCGCGCCAGCCGTAGCGGCTGGCCATGAAGGTTATCAACGGCAGCCCGACGGCCGCCGCCAGCGACCAGCCGAGAAACACATAGGCAATAGTGCCGCCGCGTTTTTCCGCCGGCACGATCAGCGCGGCAGTACCCGCAGCCTGCGGCGTATAGAGCGCGCCGATCGCCAGCATCACCAGACGGATGAGCAAAAGCGTCGTATAACCGGGCGCGAACGCGGAAGCTGCATTGCCGAGCGCGAGCACGGCGAGTGTCACGGTGAGCAAGGTGCGGCGCTCGATCCGGCTGGTTAGCCACGCCGTCAGCGGCGAGCCGATACAAAGCACCATCGCGCCGAACGTCACCAAAAGACCGGCGGTGTGAACGGTAATACCGAGATCGGACGACAGTTCGATCAGCATGCCCGCCGGCGCCAGGATCGACGAACCGGTGACGAGATTTCCAAACATCAGCGCCGTCGGCGCAAAGCGGCGATGGACCGGACTGTCAGACGACGGCTTGTGCATGCTCACGCATCTAGACTGCACGCATGCCGATGGAAAGGGCAGCAAGGGAATTAATTGGGCGCAGAGCGACGTTCATGAAATAAAGTCGCGCGCCGCATGAGAGAACACCGTCTGATGATATGCCGACCGCTTGCTTGCCGTTACTTTGCAGCGGCCTCGTTCGACTTGGTTGCCTGGCTGCTCATCTGAACAATGAGATCCCCCTTCGACAGCGGACAGCTGGCCAGGAGTGTTTCGATGGCGCCGGCCCAACCCTCGTTGGACAGTTTGGTGGCCCGAGGAATCAGGCGCCCGTCCGCGGCAACCGACGTCTCGATGATGTCAATTTGCGGATGGTTTACCAGTGCGTCTAACCGCGAGCGTATCAGCCCCATGCTCCATTGTTCGACGCTCGGTCCCTTTGTCGGCCCGCTGAAATAGACGGCGCTCGCACCGCTGTGCGCAATAGACACCGAGGCAATGCCCGCAGCCGGTATCGGCCGCTGAAAATCCAGCGCAAAGCGGTCGGTATCAAAACAGAACACGCGCCACTGCATCAGCCTGAAAGAGGTTTCACCCGGTGCCCTCACCGTGGCGATCTTGCGCACCATGTTGAGCGCGGTGGGCTCAAACCTCCAGGCGGTCTCGACGAGCTCGCGGCGATCGAGGCCAAAGCGTGCGATCTCGTCGCGCGTCAGGACGTGAATGTCTTCGAACTTCACGGTCCTGGTGAGGGCGAGCAATCCGGCGTCGATTCCCATTTTGGCGAGGTAACCCGAAGCAGCGCGATCGGCACGCTCACGGCCCCGCTCGTTGGCGGCCGCGACTACGAAGGCCTCCGGCCGGCCGCCGTGGAAATTAAGCACGACCTTTGGCGAGTGGATCGCCAGGATCGCATCCGGCGCGACTTCATGGACGGCCGCGCCCATCAAAGCATAAGGACAGGCCGAGGCGCAGATCGCACCGTTGGTGAAGAGGTCGCCATGGAGTTCGCGGCCCGATTGTTTGAGTTTGACACAGACCTCGCTGTCCTGCGCCTCGAAGCCACATTCCCGCACCGTCGTTCGCCCTACTCTGGCAACGGTCGGCCTGCCGTGAAGCAGGTTCCCCATCGCGATCGCCTGATCGAGGTTGCCGCCGGGCGAGGCGAAATAAATCGGCAGGTTGCGATCACGAAAGCGACCCAGAAATGTCTTGAGACGCGCGGCCGTGTCGGACTCGACCTTTCCTTCGGCTTCGATCCAGGTGTCACAATCGCGCCCGCAGGCGCCGGGCGCGCCCTTGACGACATAAAATATCATGGGCTCTTCCGGCGACTTCGGAGCCTGCGGCCGTTGCTTTGGTGAGGCCGCCGATGCCACGCCACAAGACAGCGCACAGGTCACTACGAGGGCGAAGACGGCGCGCACGATCATGGGGCTGAAAGAAGGCCGGTCGAAAAACGGGAGAGCAGGCGAAGCTTAACAAGTCCGCGGTTATTAGTCCATCTTCAACAACCAAGGGATGCGCTCGAGCCTCGCATCGATTTCCGCCGATTTTCTCCGTCCGCACCGATTGCATCGCCCGATTCCCCTGCTATACCGCTTCTCATCCCGCTTACCTGCGCTCGTTCGCAGGAGTGAGCTTTGAGGAGAAGATCATGTCCGACAAGAATCCGCCCGCATCGGGATTCCAATACAGCCTCACGAATTTAAAGCCCGCCGAACCCCTGCATAAGGTCACCCTCACCTTCCCGGACGGCGCCAGGCGCGAGTATCCCAAAAGCACCACCGGAATGGAAATCGCCAAGGGCATCTCGCCTTCGCTCGCCAAACGCACGGTGGCGATGGCGCTGGACGGCGAACTGGCCGACCTCAACGATCCAATCGAGAATGACGCGAAGATCGAGCTGGTCAACCGCGACGATCCGCGCGCGCTCGAACTGATCCGCCACGATGCCGCCCACGTGCTCGCCGAAGCGGTGCAGTCGCTATGGCCGGGTACGCAGGTCACGATCGGACCGGTGATCGAGAACGGCTTCTATTACGACTTCTTCCGCAACGAGCCGTTTACGCCGGAAGATTTCGTGACAATCGAAAAGAAGATGCGCGAGATCATCACGCGCGACAAACCTTTCACGAAGGAAGTCTGGGATCGCGAAAAGACCAAACAGGTCTTCCGCGACAAGGGTGAGAACTTCAAGGTCGAACTGGTCGACGCCATTCCCGGTAACGAGCCGATCAAGATCTATTTCCAGGGCGACTGGTTCGATCTCTGCCGCGGCCCGCACATGACCTCCACGGGCAAGATCGGCAACGCCTTCAAGTTAATGAAGGTGGCGGGCGCCTACTGGCGTGGCGATTCCAACAATCCGATGCTGACGCGCATCTACGGTACGGCGTTCGCCAAACAGGAAGACCTCGATGCCTATCTGAAGCAGATCGAGGAGGCCGAAAAGCGCGACCACCGCAAACTGGGCCGCGAACTCGACCTGTTCCACTTCCAGGAGGAAGGCCCGGGTGTCGTGTTCTGGCACGCGAAGGGCTGGACCATCTTCCAAGCGCTGATCGCCTATATGCGCCGTCGCCTGACCGGCGACTACAGCGAGGTCAACGCACCGCAGATCCTCGACAAGGTGCTATGGGAGACCTCCGGCCACTGGGACTGGTACCGTGAAAACATGTTCGCCGCACAGTCCGCCGGCGATGAGGCCGAGGACAAACGCTGGTTTGCGCTCAAGCCGATGAACTGTCCCGGCCATGTGCAGATCTTCAAGCATGGTCTGAAGAGCTATCGCGACCTGCCGCTACGTTTGGCGGAATTCGGCGTCGTGCATCGCTACGAAGCCTCAGGCGCCATGCACGGCTTGATGCGGGTGCGCGGCTTCACGCAAGACGACGCGCATGTGTTCTGCACCGAAGCGCAGCTTGCGGAAGAGTGCCTCAAGATCAACGAACTGATCCTTTCGACCTACGCCGATTTCGGCTTCGAGGGTGAACTGACGGTGAAACTCTCGACACGGCCCGATAAGCGCGTCGGCACTGATGCGATGTGGGACCATGCCGAACGGGTGATGGCGACGGTGCTGCAGGAAATCAAGGCCCAGAGCAACCACATCAGGACCGAGATCAATCCCGGCGAAGGCGCTTTCTACGGGCCGAAGTTCGAATATGTGCTGCGCGATGCGATCGGCCGCGACTGGCAATGCGGCACCACGCAGGTAGACTTCAATCTTCCCGAACGTTTCGGCGCGTTCTACATCGATGCCGACGGTTCGAAGAAGGCGCCTGTGATGGTGCACCGGGCAATCTGCGGCTCGATGGAGCGTTTCATCGGCATCCTGATCGAGCACTATGCCGGCAACTTCCCGCTCTGGCTGGTGCCGATCCAGGCGGTCGTCACCACCATCACCTCCGAAGGCGACGAATACGCCAAGGTGGTCGCAGCAGCCGCGCGGCGCGCGGGCCTGCGCGTCGAGATCGACCTGCGCAACGAGAAGATCAACTACAAGGTCCGCGAGCATTCGCTGGCGAAAATTCCAGCGCTGCTCGTGGTCGGCAAGAAGGAGGCCGAGACGCATTCGGTCTCGGTGCGACGGTTAGGCAGCGACGGGCAGAAGGTGATGACCACCGACGAGGCGATCGCAGCACTTGTGGAAGAAGCCACGCCGCCGGACGTGAAGCGTGCGCGGCTGGTGGAGTAGATTTGACATTCGCTATCTCGTAGCCCGGGATTCGCAATGCGAATGTCAAATCTGAAACTCCACTAGAGACCTGTATTTTTAGTGGTCCTTTGATTCTAGCATTGCTCTAAAGGCGCTTCCGCCGCCGTGGCAACGCGCCTATCTCTCCCGGTGTGACCGCCACCATTTGAGGACACCTCGTGCCAGATGCCCTGCAACTTCTGAAAACCCGCCGCTCCGTCAAGCCGCGCGAGATGACCGGACCCGGCCCCTCGCCCGCCGAGCTTGAAACTATCCTTACCATCGGCGCGCGGGTGCCCGATCACGGCAAGCTTGCGCCATGGCGCTTCATCATTTTCGAAGGCGATGCGCGCGCCCGCGCCGGCGACGTCATCGCCGGCGTCTTTGCGCAGAAAAATCCGAATGCGTCGCCGGCCGATATCGAGGTGGAGAAGCGGCGCCTGACCGATGCCCCGCTGGTGATCGGCGTCGTCAGCTTTACAAAACCGCATCCCAAGGTGCCGCCGTGGGAGCAGGAGATGTCCGCAGGTGCGAGCGCCATGAACATCGTCACCGCCGCGACCGCGCTTGGCTATGGCGCGTGCTGGCTTTCGGGGTGGTTTTCCTTCGACCGTGACGTGCTCACCGGGCTCGGATTGAAGGCGGATGAGAAGCTCGCCGGCTTCATCCATATCGGCACGGTTTCCAAGCCGAGCGAGGACCGGCCGCGGCCGGTGCTGTCGAATATCGTGACGCGGTTCTAGCGCACACCCCGCCGTCCAGAGCGAGCGGTCGTTTTCGGACATGGTCAACGGCAAGCGGGTGGTCCAACCACTCTGTCGCTTGTATAGCGTCGGCTATGCTCGACTTTGCCGCCCAATACGAAGCGTTTCAGCGTCGTGACCCCAGCTTTGACGGCGTCGTTTTCGTCGCGGTCAAGACCACCGGCGTCTACTGCCGGCCGGTTTGCCCGGCGCGAACGCCATTTGCCTGCAATGTCCGCTTTTATCCGAGCGCCGCGGCCGCCGAGCGCGGCGGCTTTCGCCCCTGTCTGCGTTGCCGGCCCGAGACCGCGCCGTTCTGTCCAGCCTGGAAAGGCACGCAGACAACAGTTGAGCGCGCGCTGAACCTGATCGAGAGAGGCGCGCTCGACCACGATAACGTGGCTCGGCTCGCTTCAAGGCTCGGAATTGGTTCGCGTCATCTCTCGCGGCTGTTTGCGGACCACCTCGATGCCTCGCCTTCGGAAGTCGCACTCTCGCTCCGCCTCCAGCGCGCCAAACGGCTCCTCGATGACACCAGGCTATCCATCGGAGACGTCGCACGACGCGCGGGATTTTCCCACCCAAGACGCATGCGCGCGGCATTCCTGCAACTCTACGGACGGCCACCTTCGGCTTTGCGACAAACGCAGACGTCGAGATGCCAAGCAAACGAAGAACGGAGGCACATATGCGAAGTCGGATCGTAGCCAGAACCTATGGAACGGTCGGCGCGGAAGCGCGAAAGGAGATGACGGGGCTGGAGTTCGTACAAGGCCTTGCCAACCGAACGTTGCCTCTGAACACGATCGCCAAAACGCTTGGCTATGACGTCATCGAGGCCGAGGCGGGACGCGTCGTCGTTACGATCGTGCCGACCGCCGATCACCTCAATCCGGCAGGCACGGTGCACGGCGGCCTCACCGCGACGCTGCTCGATAGCTGCATGGGGCTCGCCGTCCAATCGACGCTGGAGAAGGACATGAGTCAGACGACGCTTGAATTCAAGATTTCGTTGCTGCGGCCGATTACGCCCGAAACCGGACAGATCAGGGCCGAAGGCCTG
>DATHPL010000617.1:0-1760 GCA_035483915.1 Bradyrhizobium sp. | reverse complement strand
CGACGAGCCGTTCGCGGATCTGCCGAAGCTGCTCGCCCTGGCGGCCCATCACAATGTCGCAGTCAAAATCAGCGGAGCCTGCACGCACGAGCCGTTCCCTTACAAAGGCATCTGGGATCCGCTCGGCCGCGTTTTCGACGCCTTTGGCTTCGATCGCTGCATGTGCGGCACCGACTGGACCCGAGCCGTCGGAATGTTGACTTACGAGCAAGGGGTCGAGGCGTTTCGCGCCACCGACCGCCTGTCCGACAGCGAGCGGGCCGCGCTCATGGGCGGCTCCCTCCAGCAGATCTATAACTGGCACTGACCGGCGGCCTAGTATGACGTTTCCAAAATAACGTACCTATGACGATCATGCTGCATTGTCGATTTTGTAGCTCCAAGTGTGGACGACTGGCTCGCGATTGATGTCGCCAATGAAGGTCATCAGGCGTTCCTTCAGTTCGTGTTTGGAGCGGACGCGGATGTGGCGCAGCACCGAACGCGCCAGCTTTGAGAAGAAGCCCTCGATGAGATTGAGCCAAGACCCGTGGGTCGGCGTGAACGTGAAGGTAAAACGCCCGATCGGCTGCGCGGCAAGCCAGCTCGTGGTCTCGCGCGAGACATGGGCGGAATGGTTGTCGAGAATAACCTCGATCGCGGTGTCGGCGGGGTAGGCGGCGTCAAGAAGCTCGAGAAACTCAATGAATTCACGACTGCGGTGGCGTTCCTTGACCAGAGCGTGGACGTGACCGGTGAGCAGATCGATGCCCGCCATCAGGGTCAGGTTGCCGTGGCGTTTGTACTCGTGATCACGCATCACGGTCGGGCTGGCGCCGGGAAGTGGCGGGCGATCCGGCGCGGTCGTACCGATCGCCTGGATCCCGGGTTTCTCGTCGTAAGAGACGATGACGAGGCCCCCGCCGCTGTCTTGGCCCTTTGCAGCTTCGTTACGCAGCATCGCCACTTGACGGTAGACGCAGAGGATTTCGGCCATCTTGGGCTCGAACTCCGGATCGCGTTTTTCCAGGTAATAGCGCACTTTGTGCGGCTTGACGTCGTGCTCTGCCAGGATCTTGCAGACCGTCCCCTGGGCCAGTTTCGCCAGGCTCGGATGACCGGCGGGCGGCCCGTGACCACGGGCATGCGCGGCCAACAGCCGGGTGGTCCACAGTTCGTGCGGATAACCCAACTCCTTGGCCTTCCGGCAAGCCAGCGCCACCAGCCAGGTTTTCGCCTCGGCGGTGATGACAGGATCGCGTCCGGCACGCGGCCGATCATCCAGCGCCGCGATCACCCCCAGTTCTGCCGCTCGTTCCAGACAGCGCGTCACCGTCTGGTGCGTCACCCCGGCCCTGCGCGCCACCGCATAGGCCGACGGCTCCTCCAAATAGGCCAGGATAATCCGCGCTCTTTCGACACGGCTCGTCGGCTCAGTCCGCGACCGCGAAATCTCCAGCAGGCGTTGCCGCTGCCCGGCATCAGTCGGCAACGCGATAACTCGCCGCGCCGCTACCATGGATCCCCCGATCCAATCCCCTCGTCCTGCTCATACCAGATTTCCCCCAAAATCGAAAATCAAACGCAACCTATTGATATTTCGGAATCTTTATACTAGCGTGCCCGCTGCGCGGCGACGCTGTCGAAGCTTCGACCGTCGCCGTCGAGCACCGCTTGCTGGCCAGTAAACTCCTGCCAGCGCTTCACCGCAACATCGACATAAGCCGGCGCGATCTCAATCGCGTGGCACACGCGGTCGGTCATCTCAGCCGCGATTATCG
>DATHPL010000616.1:0-4966 GCA_035483915.1 Bradyrhizobium sp. | reverse complement strand
CACGGAAGAACAGGGAAAAGCGTACATGTTGGCCGACAATAAGCTCACTGACAGATCCTCCTGGGACGACAACAAGGTCGCCACGATTCTTAAGGAGCTGTCTGTCCCTGCGCTCGAATTCGACCTCGAAGCCACCGGATTCGAAACTCCTGAAATTGACTTTCGGATCCAATCTCTCGACCAAGATGATGCCGTCGACGCAGCGGACGAGTTCGAGGTCGCAGCAGCACCACCTACATCGATGCTCGGCGACCTATGGCACCTCGATGCTCATCGTCTCCGATGTGGCAACTCTCTGGAGGAAGTAGCGTTTGCTTCTCTGTTGAATAATGAAAAAGCTACGGCAGCCATAATAGATCCCCCCTACAATGTCAGGATTCACGGACATGCTAGCGGCAAGGGGCGCACGACGCACCGTGAATTCCCGATGGCCGTCGGTGAAATGAACCCGGAGGAATTTGTAGACTTCCTGAACCGTAGCCTAACATCGCTCCGCGCTCACTGCGCACCTGGCAGCCTCATCTACGCCTGTATGGACTGGCGGCATATGACGGAGATCCTGGCCGCGGGCCGAGTCTCTGGCTGCGATCTTGTCAACGTATGTGTATGGGCAAAAAGCAATGCCGGGATGGGGTCACTCTACCGGTCTCAGCACGAATTCATCTACGTGTTTCGGAACGGAAAAGAGCCACACCAGAACAATATCCAGCTGGGTCGGTTCGGCCGCAATCGGAGCAACGTTTGGCATTACGCCGGTGCCAACTCGTTCGCCCGGAAGGGGTCCCAGCGGAACACGGATTTGCATCCGACAGTAAAGCCCATCCGTTTGGTTGCGGACGCGATTTTAGATTGTACGCGGCCTGGCGACATCGTGCTGGATTCTTTCCTAGGAAGCGGAACGACCCTCCTTGCCGCTGAACGAACGGCCAGAAGATGTTACGGCATCGAGCTCGATCCGCTCTACGTGGACGCGGCAATCGAGCGTTGGCAGCGAATGACGGGGCGCAAGGCTCTAAATTCGTTCGGCGAGACCTTCGATTTCGTAAAAGCGAAGCGGAGGAAGGGCTCATGACCACTCCGCCGCCAGATGACTACAAAGTAGGATATGGCCGACCTCCCTTGGAGACCAGGTGGAAAAAGGGCCAGAGCGGCAATCCGCCCAAAAAGCTGAAACGCGCAGAAAGCGGCGTCGACCTGATCGACAGGCTTCTGCTTTCGCAAGTCAAGCTCACGCTCAACGGTGAGGTGAAGAGGGTCACCGCGCTGGAAGCCATCATCTCTCAGCTTCAACTAATGGAAATGTCCGGTAGTGCGCGCGCATCGCGGATTCTACCGAAATACAGAGCGTTCGCGACCAGCATGCCGGAAAACATTTCCAACTGATCTTTAAAGATAGCGAAAACACGAGAGCTCCTGCGAGCGGAACTTCGGGGGTCAACCATGGCTGACAAGGTCGGGTACGGAAAGCGGCCGAAGCCGAAGCACGAGAGGCCAAGCAGGCACTCGCACTCGTTGAGGAAGCAAAACGGCAATACGCGGCACGCTCTTTTATAAATTCACTATCCATTACACCCACCCCTGAAAGCGAAAGAGTACCGCACGGCCTGATGTCCGATCTCGCAACCTGAAGCCGCCGGGCCAGCTCGGCGGCTTTTCGCTTGCCGGTCTCGCGGTTCGCCGCTCTAATAGGGCTCGATTAAAAGGGAGTGCGGACGTGGCGACGGGTACGGTGAAGTGGTTCAACGGCCAGAAGGGCTTTGGCTTTAAAGGTGTCGAACCTCGGTGGTCCTAGTCGTATGCCTGTCGCCGCTTGCAGAACAGCAAACGGCGGGGTTCGTGCCGGTGATGGGCGCATGCGGGACTTGGCTAGGCTTTCGGCAACGGCATGGAAACGGCACTGAAACCGGCATCCCCGCTCATTTCGCCGGTGGAAATGCCGCAATCATGTCGAGTTCGATGCGGGCGCCAGGCGTCGAGAGTTGATTGATGCAGATCGTCGTGCTCGCTGGCGTCCACGATCCGAAATATTCCTTGAGCACGGCGACCATCCCGTCCTGGTCGCGGATGTCGGTCAGGTACTTCGTCACCTTGACCACATCGGTCCAGGTCAGGCCCTCGTGCTCCAGAATGGTCTTGATGGTTTCCATCGCGCGGCGGGTTTGATCTTCGATCCGGTTCGGATGATCGTGTTCGGAGATGACGTGCGGATGCTTGTGATAGAGCGGCGATGGCGTGGCGCCGGAAATGAACAACAATCCGCAGGGGCTTTCGACCCGCATCGCCGGCGCATAGGGCATGTCCACCCGCCGTTCCGGCTCGGTCTGGATTTCCTGGATGTTCGGATTGGTGGGCGAGGCCTGAAAGGAGGGTTTCCTGGTCATGATAACTCCAAAACTTTAAACAGCTAACGTCGGCGGCACGGCGCCCGACTTCGCAACGCGCGGACGCGGACGACCGCCATCTGCGAGTGCGACGATCACCACGATCTCGTCGGGCCGGGGCGCATTGGGAACCATGACGCTGAGCGTGTCAATTTGATCGAATGCCCAGACGTCGTCCTTGTGGCTCAAGGGAATATCGATCACCGAACCGACGCCGCCGATCTTCACGTTCGACGGAATGATCGCCTGCCCGCCTCCGATGGCCTCCCGCATCGGCTTGCCCATTCGCGGATGCAGGATTGCGGCCGCATGCTCGATGTCGCCCGACGTGCCGACAATCGCGGCCTTGCCGTAGCAAATAGCCGGCGCGGGCAATAAGGCCAGCGCCTCCCTGACCAGCCGCGCACCGAGATCGGCCCCAAAGCCAACGAGCTCGGAAAGATCGTCCAGCGCCTGATCGGCCGCAGGATTCGCAATCACCGCGCAGGCCGCAACCCGCGTGACGGGTTTGAGCGCGGGCAAGCCGCCCTCGGCCAACACGACGTCCTTGCAAAGCCAGATACGCCTGATGTCCATGTCAGCCTCCGATCAGCCGTTCGAAATTGTCTTCCAGCACGAGTTTGGTCAGCTCGGCCGGTAGCGCGTTGCGCACGAAGGTCACCGGGTGCGGTTCGCCGAGCGGAAACGGCGCGTCGCTCCCCAGCATGATCTGCTCCGGCGGAATTACCTCCGCCACATAACGCAGCATCGCCGGCTCGAAGCAGATGGAATCGACATAAAGCTGGCGCAGATAATCGCCGACCGGCTTGTTCAAGGTACGTTTGAGCTGAGCGTTGGTATCGACCTCGCGCTGCATGCGGGCACGCAAAGCAGGGCTAAACGCGCCTCCGTGGGCACAGACGAGTTTGAGCGTTGGCCAGCGGTCGAGAAAACCCGAACAGATCATTTTCAGAATGTTGATGGTGCTGTCGAACAGATAGCCTGCGACGATCGTGAGTTCGTAATCGCGCGTCCGGTCCTTGCCGAGGGGATCGGCCGGGTGCACGAACAAGGGAACGCCGAGATCGACCGCGGCCTGGAAAATCGGCGTAAACCCGCTGTCATTCAAATAAAGGCCGCGCACGTTGGAGGCAATATGGCCGCCGATGAAACCATGATCGCGGACACAACGGCGCAGTTCGCGCGCGGCCGCTTTCGGGTCCTGCATCGGCAACAAAGCCCAGCCGCCGAAACGTGACCGATCCGGCGCGATCGCCGCCGCCAATCCATCGTTGAAGACGATGGCTGCCTCGACAGCAAGCGCGGCGTCGAGATGATAGTCGATGAACGGCGTCGCCAGCGACAGCATCACGCGCTCGACGCCGTCACGTTGCATCCGCTCCACCTGCTTTTCCATGTCGAAGAAAGTCGTGTTTAGGCCGAAATGCATGCCTCTGATATCGAGATCGACCGCGTCGCCCTCGCGGCGTTTGATCGTGATCGCGAATTCGGGACGCGATTGCGCGAACTTGAAGAATGGGTCCGGAACATAATGGCAGTGGATATCGGTGATCATCACTAGAGTCCTAAATAGGCCGTTTTGAGCCGTTCGTCTTTGAGGAGTGCGGGGCCCTCGCCTTCCATGACGATCCGGCCGTTTTCGAGCACATAGGCACGGTCCGCCGTCCGGAGCACATGGTGGACGTTCTGCTCGACGATCAGGATCGTGAGACCCTGGCGGCGCAGATCGACGATCAGGTCAAATAGAAGCTTTACGAAGATCGGTGCGAGCCCTTCGGTTGGCTCATCGAGCAATAATACTTGCGGCCGCGCCATCAGCGCCCGGCCGATCGCAAGCATCTGCTGTTCGCCGCCGCTCATCGAACCCGCGATCTGGCTGCGCCGCTCCGAGAGTGTCGGCAGCAACGCGAATACCGCCTCGAGAGATTGCGAGATCACGGCGCGCGCCGCCGGGGCATAGGCGCCGACTTCGAGATTCTCAAGCACGGTCATGAAAGGAAATAGCCGCCGCCGCTCCGGCACCAGCACAAGGCCTTTGGACGGCCGCTCCCACGGCGCGAACGCCTGAATGGACGCGCCATTCAGCAGCACCTGACCGCGGCAGGCGGTTCGCAAACCCGCGAGCGAAAACATCAGCGAGCTCTTGCCGGCGGCATTGGCGCCGACCAGGCCCACGATCTCACCGGTGTTCACAACGAGGTTGACGCCGTGCAGCACCTGCACCGCGCCATAGAACGCATCGAGGTTTTTGACCTCAAGCAAGCTGCATCTCCTCGCCGAGATAGGCTTTGACAACGGCCGGATCGCGCGCCACTTCCGCCGGCGCACCTTGGGCGATCACGCTGCCGCGGTTGATCACGACCATCCGCGTTGCCGTCTTCATGATGGCGTAAAGCACATGCTCGACCCAGACCACGGTGATCCCGCGCGCCGGCAGGCCAGCGACAATCTCCGTCATGGCACCGACCTCGGTCGGGGTCAGGCCGGCCATGATCTCATCGAACAGCACGAGCTTCGGCTGCATCGCGAGCGCGCGGGCGACTTCCAGCCGCTTCAAGAGCCCGACCGTCAATTCGCTCGCCGGC
>DATHPL010000615.1:0-13224 GCA_035483915.1 Bradyrhizobium sp. | reverse complement strand
ACCACAGAATAACGGTTTTGCGCGCGATTTGCTTGACGGAGGAGCGGCTCAATTGGCCTTCAACGGCGTGGCGGCCACCGGCTGGGCGGCGGCCTGCGGCGCACGGCCGACAATCACGGTCAACAGACCATCGCCCCACAGCCTGCGCGCAGCCTGTTTGGCCTCGTCGATCGTCACCGCATCAACGAGCGCATTACGCCGTTCCATATAGTCGATCGAAAGATGATCAAGCTGATATTGCAGCATGGCGGAGGCGAGCTTCGATGATGTATCGAGCGAGAGCATCCGCGAGCCCTTGAGGTAGGATTTGGCCTCGGCTAGTTCCTGTTCGGTCGGACCGCCCTCGGCCATGCGGCGGATTTCGCGGGTGAGGGCGTCCAGGGTTTCGCCGGCGCGATCCGCCCGCGTGCCGGTCGAACCGACGAACAAAGAGGAGTGGTCCATCCAGACCAGCGAGTCCGAGATCGAATAAGCAAGGCCGCGTTTCTCGCGAACCTCGCGGTAGAGCCGCGATCCCGATCCGCCGCCGAGAATGTGATTGACGACAAAGGCCGCCATGAAATCAGGATCGTTGCGCCGGATGCCGGGACCGCCAAACGTCACCACGGTTTGCGGCACATCGAGCGCGATGAACTCGCGCTGTGGCGGTTTGCTGGCCGCAATGTCGGGCACCGGCACAAGCGTCGACTTGGCCGGCAGGCGGCCGAAGGTGCGGTCCAGCAACGTGCCGAGCGAAGCCGCGTCGATATCGCCGACCACGGCAATCTTCAGATGTTCCCTGGTCAATACGCGGCCGACATAATTCTTCATGTCGGCGATCGTGATATTTGGAACGCTTTCCAGCGTGCCGCCGGCCGGCCGGCCGTAGGGATGATCGCCATAGGCGATCTCCAGGAATTTGCGGCCGGCGAGCGAATTCGGATTGGAGGTCTCGCGCTTCAGGCCAGAGATGAGCTGCGCCCGAATGCGTTCGACGTCGGCGCTGTCGAAATGCGGCGAGCTCAGCGACGTCCGCAACAGATCGAAGGCTTCATCCTTGTTGTCCTTGAGCATGCGCAAGGAGCCGCGGAAATAGTCCCGCGTGACGCTGAAGCTCAGTTCGATCGCGCGCCGGTCGAGATGTTCGTGAAACGCCCGGGAGTCCAAATCGCCCGAGCCCTCATCGATGAGGTCGGCCACCATGTTGCCGACCCCGGCCTTGCCGTCCGGGTCCTGCGCGGCTCCGCCGTCCATGGCAAACTCCATGGCCACGAGCGGAACGGTGGCGTCTTGCACAAACCAGGCCTCGATGCCTCCGGGCGAAATCAGGTGCTGGATTTTGGCGGCGGCGTGCGAAGGAGTCGGCATCATCGCCGCCACGGCCACGCATGCGACGATCACAAGCAACCTGCGTGCCGCACCGATCTTGAGGAAGGTCACGACCGCTTCTCCGCGTGCTTGGGCGTTGCATCCTTGATGAGATAGCCGGTGACCGAGCGGTTCTTGTTGAACCATTTTTGCACGACGTTGCGCACCTGTTCAGCGGTGACGGCGCGAATGCGCTCCGGCCAGTTTCTGATGTCCTCGATGCTGAGCCCGGTCGTCATCGCTCCGCCGTACCAGCGGGCCAGCGTAGCCTGATTGTCCTGAGCGTAGACGGTCTCGGCGATCAGTTGGGTTTTGACGCGTTCGAGATCTTCGGAACGGATTCCGTTCTGCTCGATGTCCGCGATCACATCATCGATCACCTGCTCGACCTGAGCGAACGTCACCCCCGACCGTGGCGAGGCCGATATCACGAACTGCGTCGCGTCGAGCGAGGTGCCCTGGTAGGCGGCGCTGGCGTTCACCGCGAGCGGCCGGTCGATCACCAGCCGTCGGTAAAGATAGGAATTGCTGCCGCCGCCCATCAATTGCGCCAGCACGTCAAGCGCGGCGCTCTCTCCGGCCGCAGCCGTCGCAGCGGAGGGGACCAGATAGTAACGCCGCAGGCCAGGTTGCTCGACGCGCGGATCCGACAAGGTCACCGTGCGCGGCGCGGCCGGCTCGGGTTCTTGCGGGCGGATGCGCCGGGCCGGTATTGCGGGCTGTGGGGCAACGGCGCCAAATGTCCGCTCCGCCATCGGACGCACCTCGTCCGCATCGACGTCGCCGGCAATCACCAGAATCGCGTTATTGGGCGCGTAAAAGCGCTTGTAGAAGGCGAGCGCATCTTCGCGATCGAGCTTCTCGATTTCCTGATGCCAGCCGATCACGGGCCGGCCGTAGGGGTGATTGAGATAGAGCGCGGCCATGATCTGCTCGGTCAGCCGCGCTTCAGGGTTGTTGGCGACCCGCATGTTGAATTCCTCGAGCACGACGTCGCGCTCGGGCAATACGTTTTCGTCCCGGAGCACGAGGCCCGTCATGCGGTCGGCTTCGAACTCCATCATGCTGCCGAGTTGCTCGCGCGGCACGCGCTGGAAATAACCGGTATAGTCGGCCGAGGTGAAGGCGTTCTCGTTGCCGCCGATCCGAAGCACGGTTTGGGAAAATTCGCCGGCCGGATGCTTAGCGGTGCCTTTGAACATCAGGTGTTCAAGAAAATGCGCAAGGCCGGATTTGCCGGGCGTTTCGTCGGCGGAGCCGACCTTGTACCAGATCATCTGCGTGACGACCGGCGTGCGATGATCCGGAATCACCACGACCTGAAGGCCGTTGCCGAGGGTGAATGTGGCCGGCGGTGAGGGGGGCGCCGTGGTCTGGGCCAGCGCGACGGTGGAGGAGAGTGTAAGCCCGGCAAGCAGGCTGGCGAACAATGAAGCCCGGAATCTCTCCAATGACATCATGGACGATCTGGAAGCCCGGCGGGGAGGGCGAGGCGCTCGCTGCCGACCCGGCGGCAAGCCCTAAAAACCAATGTCCAAAGCTCCACCGGGTATCCTTATGTCTGGGAAACGGCGCCACACCTCGGTGCGGCGCCGATCCGGGTCAGGTAATCAAGAAGGTACCAATACCTTAGTGGACGACGCTTGATGCGCTGGACATCTGGCTAAGCGGGTTCTTGTCTGGATTAGACGTGCCATCCAGCCAGCCCTTCTTTTGTTCGCCATAGGCATAGTTGGGAGACGGCGTCTGGTACCCAACCGGCGGCTGGGTCAAAGCCTGGCGGGCCGGCTCGGTGCCAGGGTCAACCTGCACGGTTTTGGTGCTGCCCCCGAACAGGTTGCCGACGCCAATGCTGTCAGCCAAATCCGCGGCCCCGCCGGTGAACAGATCGCCGGGCTTGTCGTAGATTGGGTCCGTCCGAGCCGTACCGTTTTGCTCGTTCGCATAGGCCGGACGTGTCGTGCCCGGGATGGGCGCCTGCTCGGGCGTTACCGGAGGCGCGATGTTGATCGGTTGGGCCTGCCCGCCCGCGGCCGTGACCTGAACGCGTGCCGGAGGCGGCGCATTCTTCTTCTTGGCCGCGATCACAGCCTTGCGCTGGCGTTCGTCGGGATCCTTGGGCCAGTTCGCGATCTGTGCGTCGGCGCTGGCGGAGGCCGGCGGAGGCAGATCAAGCGTCGGAGGCACCACCAACGGCGAACGCTCACGGTAGTCGATGCCGCGGTTATCCATGTTGGTGCCGCGGATCATGCCGTAGAAGCCGTCGGAGACTTTTTCCGTGAAACTCCTGTCGTCGTCACCCGCGCGAGCGGGGCCGGCCGACATGGCGAGGCCGAGACTCAAGGAGAGCACAGCAAAGCTGCAGGTTCGCATCATGGTGATCATGGAATTCTGCCTGGTCCGATCCTTGGTTTCAGTTGGGCGCATCACGCTTTCCTGTCCAAAATGGTGTTGCTTTTCAAGCTCTTCGGCTCCATTCGGGCCGGTAGGCCCGCAAAGCCTTACTCAACAGACTACTATTAGCCGGATCAGGGCGCTTTTGCGGCGGGTATTCCCCAGAACGAGTCATACAACAGCGCCATAACCCCGGCAACAATGGCGACATCGGCCAAGTTAAACACATACCAGTTAAAGGTGTTTTCCCCGATTCTGACGTGGAACAGGGCAAAATCGACCACCGCGCCATAGGCCAGACGGTCGATGCCATTTCCGATCGCCCCGCCAATGATCAATCCGAGCGCCAGCGTGGCGATCAGGGTGCGTGACCGGGCCATCCAGACCGCCAGGACCACCACCGCCACCGCCTTGATCACCATCAGCACGATCTGGGCACCCGCGCCGTCGTTCTGAAACCAGCCAAAGCTGATGCCCTGGTTCCAGGCCAGAACCAGATCGAAGAACGGTGTGAGTTTGACCGTGCCGCGCTGAGCGATGTCGAATATTCGAACCAGCCAGAATTTCGAAGCCTGATCGAGCACGAGCGTGGCGATGGCCGCGATCACCCCATAGCGGAGGTGGAGACTCAAGGGGTAACTCCCATCGCCTTCCATTCCCGTAAAGCGATGGCGTCCCGTGGCGACACATCGGGATATTCGGGGTCCTCGCCGACGGTGGGGAGGATCTTCCACGACCGCGCGCATTTCCTGCCCGCCGCTTTTTCAACGACGACGGCGACGCCCGGCACCCCGTCGAGACGGAATGCGGCTGCCGGGGCTTCGCCTTCGCGCACCTCATAACTGGAGGTGATGCAGACCTCGGCGAGATCGATATCGAAAAGCGTAGCCAGGGTCTGCCGGTCGGAGACGTAGATCACCGGGGAAGCCTCGAGCGAAGAGCCGATGCGCTTGGCCGCGCGTTCGAGTTCCAGCGCTCCCGTCACCACGCGGCGCACGTCGCGGACGGTCTGCCACTTGGTGGCGAGGGCGTCATCACGGAAATCCGAGAGATGATCTGCGAAGGTGAGCAGGTGCACCGAGGGCGATCCGTCCCGCCGATACATGAACCAGGACTCGTCGGCCGTGAAACTCGTGATCGGCGCCAGCCATTTCAGGATCGCGTCGCAGAGGATGTCGACTGTCGTCAACGCCGCCTTGCGCGTCATCGACGATGGCGGATCGCAATACAAGACGTCTTTGCGGATATCGAAATAGAACGCCGAAAGATCGGTGTTCATGAAATGCGTCAGCGAAGCCACGACCGTTTTGTAGTCGAACGCCGCATAGGCCTCGCGCACGACGGCGTCGATTTCGCTCAGGCGATGCAGCATCAGCCGTTCGAGCTCGGGCATGTCGGCTGGCGCGATCGCGTCGTCAGGTTTGAAATGATGCAGCGTGCCGAGCATCCAGCGGATGGTGTTGCGCAGCTTGCGGTAGGTCTCGATGGTGTTTTTCAGGATTTCCGGACCGATGCGCTGGTCGTCGGCATAGTCGGTGGCGCAGACCCAAAGGCGCAGAATGTCGGCGCCGGATTGCGCGATGACTTTTTGCGGCTCGACGGTGTTGCCGAGCGACTTCGACATCTTGCGGCCGTTCTCGTCCAGCGTGAAGCCGTGGGTCAGCACCACGTCATAGGGCGCGCGGCCACGGGTGCCGGCGCTCTCCAATAGGGAAGAGTGAAACCAGCCGCGGTGCTGGTCCGAGCCCTCGAGATACATCACGGTATCCTGGCCGCCATCGATCTTGCGGACGATATGGCCGAGGTTGGGAAAGTTCTGGCGGTCCTCCAGCACAAAAGCATGCGTCGATCCGGAATCGAACCAGACGTCGCAGATGTCGTCGACCTTCTTCCAGTCTTCGTTGGAGCGTGAGCCGAGGAAACGCTCGCGGGCGCCGTCCATATACCAGGCATCGGCGCCTTCCTCCATGAAGGCCTCGCTGATCCGCTGATTGACGACTTCGTCCTGCAGGATCTCCGCCGAACCGTCACTCTTCTCGCGCACGAACACCGCGATCGGTACGCCCCAGGCGCGCTGACGCGAGATCACCCAGTCCGGGCGGTTGACGATCATGCCGTTGATGCGGTTTTGCCCCGCGGGCGGCACCCATTTGGTGACGGAAATCGCGTGCAGCGCGCGGGCGCGCAAGGTATCCCCACGCTTTGCCTTGCCGTTCTCGAGGATGTCCTTGTCCATCGCAATGAACCATTGCGGCGTGTTGCGGAAGATCACCGGCTTTTTCGAGCGCCACGAGTGCGGGTATTGGTGCTTCAAGCGTCCACGCGCCAGCAGCATGCCTTTCTCGATCAGCGCCTTGATCACGGCCTCGTTGGCGTCGCCCTTTTCACCCTTGTCGTTGAGAACGCGTTTTCCCGTGAAGCCGGGCGCTTGTGTCGTGAGGGCGCCGTTCTCGTCGACGGTGTAGGGAATGGTCGTGTTGATGCCGCGCGCTTCGAGTTCGCGCGCATTTGCCGTCCAGACGTCGAAATCCTCGCGACCATGGCCGGGCGCGGTGTGAACGAAGCCGGTGCCGGTGTCGTCGGTGACGTGATCGCCAGCCAGAAGCGGAACGATGAATTGATATCCACCATTCAGGCCGCGCAACGGATGCGCGCATTCCACAGCGTCCAGCGTCTCGGCCGGCAGTGCGCGCACCTTCTCATACGCCGTGACGCGCGCTTGCTTGAATACGCTTTCCGCAAGCGCATCCGCCAAAATCAGCAGATCGCCGTTTTTCGCCCAGTTATCGGCGGGTGCGTCGGTGACCTTATAGAGGCCATAGGCGATCTTCGGCGAGAAGCTGATCGCGCGATTGCCCGGAAGCGTCCAGGGTGTCGTGGTCCAGATCACGATGCTGGCGCCGGCCAGCGCCCCATGTGCCGGCGAAGTGATCGGAAATTTCACCCACACCGTATCCGAAGTGTGATCCTCGTACTCGACCTCGGCTTCGGCGAGCGCGGTTTTCTCCACCACGCTCCACATCACCGGCTTGGAGCCGCGATAAAGCGTGCCGTTGGCGGCAAACTTCATCAGTTCGCGTGCGATCTGGGCTTCGGCCGGATAGCTCATGGTGGCATAGGGATGATCCCAATCGCCGACGATGCCGAGCCGCTTGAATTCCTCACGCTGCACGTTGAGCCAGTGGGTGGCGTAGGCGCGGCATTCTCTGCGAAAGGCCACCATCGCCACCGGGTCGCGGAAATCCGGCTTGGTCTTGCCCTTGGAGCGGTAATTCTCTTCCTCGATCTTCCATTCGATCGGCAGGCCGTGACAGTCCCAGCCTGGCACATAGTTAGAATCGAAGCCCAGCATCTGCTGGCTCTTGGTCACGACGTCTTTCAGGATCTTGTTGAGCGCATGCCCGATATGGATGTTGCCGTTGGCATAGGGCGGGCCGTCATGGAGGACGAATTTCGGCCGTCCTGCGGAGGTCTCGCGCAGGCGCTCATAGAGACCGATCGTGTTCCACTCTTTCAGGATTTCCGGCTCGCGCTGAGGCAGGCCGGCACGCATCGGGAATTCCGTCTGCGGCAGGAACAGGGTTTTGGAATAGTCTGTGCTGTCTGACTTTTGCGGCTTTTCGGACATGGAGGCTCTGGTTGGCTCGTCTTTAGTTAGAGCATGATCTTTCGGAAAACCGGTGCCCACTTTTCCGGATCATGCTCGAAGGCGCGGAATTCGCGATCAATTGCGGGGGAACGAGACAATCCCGGTCTTCTCGCCGAGCTTGAAAGCTCAGGCGGAAGCCGGGCCGCTAATGCCGATGGTGCGCCGCGCAAACATGGGTTTTCCATAGCAGGGGCGTGAGGAAATCGCAAAGCCCGCATCCTGCATGAGACCTTCAAATGTCGGCCGGCGATCCCAATTTGGGGAAGGCATCGGGCGAGGCCGCCAGGCGTTCGCGGGCCGCGCGGCTGTCGTCATCCATCTGGCGGACAAGCGCGTCGATGCCGTCAAACTTCAGCTCCTCGCGGAGGAAGGCGATGAAGGCAACGTCCAGGCGGCTGCCATAAAGGTCGCCCTTGAAGTCGAACAGGAAGACTTCGAGCAGTGGCGCGCCGTTGTCGAAGGTCGGACGCCGGCCAAAACTCGCGACCCCGTCGAAGCGCTGCTCGCCCACGCCGACGCGCACCGCATAGATGCCGTGCTTGAGGCCGCAGTTCTTGCCGAGCCGGATATTGGCGGTCGGATAGCCGAGGTCGCGGCCGCGTTTCTCGCCGTGGATGACTTCGCCGTTAATGAACCAGGGGCCGCCCAGCATCGCGGTCGCCTCTTCGATTTGCCCTTCGGCCAGCGCCATCCGGATCGCGCTAGAGGAGACTGGCCGTTCGGCGATGTCGACATGCGCCTGGACGTCGACCTCGATGCCAAGCCGCGGCGCCTCGTTCACCAACAGGCCCGGTGAGCCGACCCGGCCCTTGCCGAAATGAAAATCGTAACCGACCGCAATGCCGCTGATTCCGAGCCGCTCGATGAGATCGTGGTGAATAAAATCTTGCGCCGCGGTTTCGGCGCGTCGTTTGTCGAAAGTCATCACCACGGCGCCCGCTAAACCCGTTGCGGCCAAAAGGCGGAGCTTTCCAGCCTCGTCGGTGAGACGGAATTGCGGGGTGTTCGGGCTGAAATAGCTGCGCGGGTGGGGTTCGAAGGTCACCGCGAAAGCCGGTCTGCCATGCGCAAGACCCATGCGCAGGGCGGCGTCAATGACCGCACGATGGCCAAGATGAACGCCGTCGAAGTTGCCCATTGCGACCACCATTCCCTTGGGGATGGCGGCAGCCGGGCTGGTATCGCGGATCACGGCAAATTCGGAGGCCATTTACAAAGTCTTAGCGGACATGGGCAGCGGACCGTGGCTTGGGGCGGTGGACGAAGTCAAGCCGGGGCGTGATGGGCTTTTGAGGGTAGATATGTCCTCCGACCCGGCATCGGTTAACGGGCTGTTTAACGGCTGATGGTAGTCCTTGGCGTGGATTGCGGGGCGCTTTTTGGCCCAGCAGAGTTCGTGTGTTGCCGAGGGGATTTGAAGATGGCGGTGGATTTATCGATGTCGGTTCTGGTGGTGGACGACTACAACACCATGATTCGCATCATCAGAAATCTCCTCAAGCAGCTTGGCTTCGAGAATATCGACGATGCTGCCGACGGATCGGCCGCGCTCAACAAGATGCGCGCCAAGAAATATGGCCTCGTCATCTCCGACTGGAACATGGAGCCGATGACCGGCTACGACCTGTTGCGCGAAGTTCGGGCCGACCCCAATCTCGCCACCACGCCGTTCATCATGATCACGGCGGAATCCAAGACCGAGAACGTGATCGCCGCCAAGAAGGCCGGTGTGAATAACTACATCGTCAAGCCGTTCAACGCCGCCACGCTGAAGACCAAGATCGAAGCGGTGTTCCCGGATCTGGCCAACGCTTAAGTTTTCTTCTCACCTCTCCCCGCCTGCGGGAAGAGGTCGGCTCGCACAGCGATCCGGGTGAGGGGGTACAGCTCCTTCCGTATTTCCGCGATAGATGCCCTCATCCCAACCCTCTCGCCGCAAGCGCGGGGCGAGGGAGCGCAGCGCGTTCAGGGCTACCACCGCAACTCGCGCGTCAGTGCGCGGGGTGGGTGGCCGAACAACCCCTTCACGGACGCCGGGTCGAGCTGATCGATGCCTTCGAACTCCTCGGAGTGGATGCCCCGCGTGACGAACAGGCAATCGATCCCAAAGCCGTGGGCACCGGTGAGGTCCGTTCGCACCGAATCGCCGATGGCCAGCACCCGGCGGAGCGGAACCGCTTGCCCCCGACGCTCCGCCGCCAGCGCCATCGCGCGCTCATAGATCGGCCGGTGCGGTTTGCCGTAGAAAATCACCTCGCCGCCGAGTTCCAGATAAAGCTCGGCAATCGCGCCCGCGCAATAGATCAACCGATCGCCGCGTTCGACGACGATGTCGGGATTGGCGCAGACCAGCGTCAGTTGGCGTTCGCGCGCCTTGAGCATCATCGCGCGGTAGTTTTCCGCCGATTCCGTCTCATCGTCGAACAGGCCGGTGCAGACGATGTAGTTGGCCTCTTCGAGCGGCACGAGCCCAACATCGATGCCACGATAGATCGAGCTGTCGCGCTCGGGTCCGATCCAGAACATCTTCTGGCCGGGATGGCCGGCGACAAAATTCCGAGTGAGGTCGCCGGAACTGACGATGGCATCGTAGGTCTCGTCGGCGACATCAAGCTTGCGCAATTGCCGCTGCACCGAATCCGCTGGCCGCGGTGCGTTGGTAATCAGGATGACGGTGCCGCCCTGGGCGCGGAAGTTCCGGAGGGCGTCGCAGGCTTCAGGAAAGGCGACGAGACCGTTATGCACGACGCCCCAGATGTCGCTGAGCAGCACATCCACGTCGCCGACGAGATCGTGCAGCCTTTCGGCAAATTTCAGCGTCGTCATGTCAGGCTCGGCCGGTAAAGCACACTAGCACTAGTTCGGACCGGCCGCGCGCCGCGCCAGCGCGGCATTGCCGGTGGCAGCTCGTGTCGGAGGTTCAATGATCGGGGCATCGACGGCCGACGCTTTGACCGAGCCATTGGATTCCTGGGCGTTGCCCGTCGGGGCTCCGTCAGCGGCCGACGCGCCCTCGGGCCGCAGCGGCCGCGGTGGCGCAAACAGGAAGCCCTGTCCGAACCTGACATCGAAATCGAGCAGGTCGACGACAGCGCGCTCACCCTCGATGCGCTCGGCAATCAGGTCGATGCCGAAGCGGCCAAGCAGATCGGAGAGATCCGAAGGGTGGATGTCCGACGTCGACGACGACTTCGGATCGAGCAACAGCGCGGCCGGCACCTTGATGAAACGGACACCGCGATCGGCCAGTTCGCGCGGTTCGATCCGCAGATCCGTCACGTGGTCGATCGAGAAGCGGTAGCCGCGCTGTGCCAGGGCCGCCAGATGCTCGCTCTCGGCAGGGCCGAGATTGCGGAACATCGCCTGCTTGAATTCGATCACAAAGGAGGGCGCCAATGCGCGGTTGGCTTCAAGAAAATCCAGGCATGGCGCGAAGGTGGCAGGGTCGCGCAGCGTGGCGGCCGACATATTGCAGAACACCCCGACTTCCTTGTTGCGGACCATCAGGCGGCGCAGCACCTGCACGCAACGCAGCATCACCGTGTGATCAACGCGACCGATCAGCCCGGTGGCTTCCACGAAAGGCAGAAAGTCATCGGCCACAAGCACCCGGTCATTCTCGTCGCGAATCCGCGTCACGGCTTCGTAAAAACGGACCTTGCGCTGCGGCAACGTCACCATCGGCTGCAGGTAGATATCGAGCCGGTTTTCCTCGATCGCGGTTTTCACGGCGGCGAAAGTCTGCATTTCGCCCCGCGGGACGACAGCCGGCTCGGGATTGACGACGACAATCGGAGGCGGAGCCGCGACCAGTTTCGGCGGCTCGGCGGCGGGGGGCGGATCTTTAGGCGGTGCGCTCTCCTGCTTGTTTGCGGCCGCTGCCGCCGCAGCGCCCGCGGCAAGCATATCGTCGTGGCTTGCGACGGAGACCGCGAGTTGCTTCACCAGCCCGCCAAGTTCATTGATCTCGCCGACGACCGCCTGAATGCGGTCGGCGCCGGCATGATTGAGGGAATTGAGCTTTCCTTCGACCGCCGTGAGCCTTCGACCGAATTCGGCGACCTGGCGGGCGAGGTCCGCGGTGCCGCGCGACAGGTCCGCGATCTGGCCACCGACGTCAGTGCGGTCGCGCAGCCGCATCGATACGGCGTTGTAGAGGATCAGGAAGGTCAGTGCGGTCAGGGCGACTATGGCCGATTCCAGGCCGCTGATTCCTGCCACCGAATACAGGACAAGGCCGAGCGAGGCAGCGACCAGCACCATGCAAATAGCGATGAAGATCGTGGAAATGCGGATCATGTTGCGCGTTAGGCCCTCAACCCCCCGTGGCACCGGGCGCCACCCCAAGCCGTTCAACATTAGCACTAATGTTGATTCGAGAAGCTAGTGTTCTTTGGGCACGGTCGGAACTGCGGCTCCCGAATAGGAGCCGCAGGCCATGGTTACCCGGGGAGAGGTCGTGTGCCTGTTAGGCGACTGCGCGAATGACCTTGGCGACCTTCTCGACGATCTCGCCGACCTGTTCCTCGCTGATGATCAAGGGCGGCGTCAGCGCCAGGGTGTCGCCGGCGATGCGCATCATCAGGTCGTTATCGAAGAAGGCGCTGTTCAGCGCGTCGAAGCCGCGTTTGCCCGGCTGGTCCGGCCGCGAGGTCAGATCAATGCCGGCCGTCAAACCGACGGTGCGGATATCCACGACATTGGGCTCGTTCTTCAGCGACAGGATGGCATCGATCCATTTCGGTTCAAGGGCGCGGGCGTGCTCGAACAGCTTTTCGTCGCGGTAGATGTCGAGCGTCGCAAGTCCCGCGGCGCACGCCAGAGGATGGGCCGAGTAGGTGTAACCGTGGGCCAATTCGATGACGTGCTCGGGGCCGCTCATGAAGGCATCGTGGATGGTATCGCTCACGATCACGCCACCCATCGGCGCCGCACCATTGGTGACGCCCTTGGCAAAGGTGATCATGTCCGGCAGCACGCCGTAGCGTTCCGCCGCAAACGCGTAGCCGAGCCGCCCGAAGCCGGTGATGACTTCGTCGAAGATCAGCAGGATGCCGTGCTTCTGGGTGATCTCGCGCAGCCGCTTGAGATAGCCCTTCGGCGCCGGCAACACGCCAGTCGATCCCGCCATCGGCTCGACGATGACGGCCGCGATGGTGTTGGCGCCATGCAGGTTGACCAGGTTTTCCAGCGCGTCCGCGAAATGAGCGCCATATTCCGGTTCGCCGCGTGAGAAAGCCTGCTTTTCGCGATCATAGGTCCCCGGCAGGTGATCGACGCCGGTCAACAGCGTGCCAAACATCTTGCGATTGTTGACCATGCCGCCGACGGAGGTGCCACCAAAGCCGACGCCGTGGTAGCCGCGTTCGCGGCCGATCAGGCGGCTGCGGCCACCCTGGCCGGAGATCTGGTGGTAAGCGAGCGCGATCTTGAGCGCGGTATCGGCGGCTTCCGATCCCGAGTTGCAGAAGAACACGTGATCGAGGCCTTTGGGCGCCAGGTCGGCGATACGGCTTGCGAGTTCGAAGGCCTGCGGAATGCCGAACTGGAACGGCGGCGCATAATCGAGCGTCGCCGCCTGCCGGCCGATGGCTTCGGCGATCTGGGTGCGGCCGTGGCCAGCATTGCTGCACCACATGCCGGCGGCGCCATCGAGGATTTTACGGCCATCGACGGTGAAGTAATGCATGTCCTTGGCGCCGGCGAGCAGCCGCGGCGCCTTCTTGAAGGCGCGGTTGGCGGTAAACGGCATCCAGTGCGCGGCAAGGTCGTTGGGGACGTTGACGGCGGCGGAGTGCGGGCTCTTGTCCAGCATGGCGGGCCTCTTCGAGTTT
>DATHPL010000614.1:0-3763 GCA_035483915.1 Bradyrhizobium sp. | reverse complement strand
GGCCGCATTCTCGGCATGGGCGACGTGGTGTCGCTGGTCGAAAAGGCCGCCGCCAATATCGACGCCGAAAAGGCCGCGCGCACCGCCGAGCGGATGCGCAAGGGCCAGTTCGATCTCTCGGACATGCGCGAGCAGCTGCTGCAAATGGCCAACATGGGCGGCATCTCGGGCCTGATGGGGATGATGCCCGGCGTTGCGAAAATGAAAAACCAGATCGCCAATGCCGGAATCGACGACAGGATTCTGAAGCGCCAGGTCGCGCTGATCGATTCGATGACGCGGCAGGAACGAAAAAGCCCGGACATTCTGAAAGCGAGCCGCAAGAAGCGCATTGCGGCCGGCGCCGGCGGCAAGGTCGAAGACCTCAACAAGCTTTTAAAAATGCACCGGAACATGGCCGACATGATGAAGGCAATGGGCTCGGGCAAGCGCGGCCCACTGGCCGGCATCGCGCAAGCCATGGGCTTTGGCGGCGGCATGCCGACACCAGAACAGATGAAGGCGATGGCAGAGAAGATGCCGCAAGGCGGCGCTCCCGGCGGCATGCCCGCGCTACCGAAGGAACTGCCCGCGGGCCTTCGCACCGGCCTGCCGAATTTGCCGGGGCTCACCGGCCTGCCCAACAAACCGACGCTGCCCGGCCTCGGCGGCTTTCCCGGATTAGGGAAGAAGAAATGACCCTATCCGTCATTGCGAGCGCAGCGAAGCAATCCAGAGAACGCAGACAAGGCTGGATTGCTTCGTCACTTCGTTCCTCGCAATGACGTCCACGCACATCCTTCAGTCACTCGATTTTCGAATTTAAAAGGAGAACTCAATGTCAGTCGTTATCCGCCTTGCTCGCGCAGGCACCAAGAAGCGTCCCGTCTATCACGTCGTCGTTGCCGACTCGCGCTTTCCGCGCGACGGACGCTTCATCGAGCGGCTCGGCCACTTCAATCCGCTCTTGCCGAAGGACAACGCCGAGCGGCTCAAGCTCGACATGGACAAGGTCAAGGCCTGGCTCGCCAAGGGCGCGCAGCCGTCGGACCGCGTGACGCGTTTCCTCGACGCTGCCGGCGTGATGAAGCGTGAAAAGCGCAACAATCCGGAAAAGGCGGTGCCGCGCAAGGAACGCAAGGCGCAGGCCGAAGCCGCCGCGAAGTCGTAAGCCGTTCGGCGCGCGGCGGTGCCCGCCAATATCTGCGTCGCCCGGATCGGGGCCGCGCATGGCGTGCGTGGCGCGGTAAAACTATGGACCTTCACCGAAGACCCGTTCGCGGTGAAGGCGTATGGTCCACTATCGACCAAAGACGGCGCTCGTCATTTTGAACTGACGAGCACCCGCGAGGCTAAGGATCATCTGGTCGCCACCTTCAAGGGCATAGAGACCCGCGATGACGCCGAGCGCCTCAACGGCGTCGAGCTCTATATCGCGCGCGACAAACTGCCGGCGACCGAGGACGACGAATACTACCACGCCGATCTGATCGGGCTTGCCGCCGTGACGACGGCCGACGAGCCGCTCGGCCGTGTCGTTGCTATCCATAATTTCGGCGCGGGCGATATCATCGAGATCGCGCCGCCGAGCGGCACGACGATGTTGCTGCCGTTTACGAACGCTGTGGTGCCGACGGTCGATCTTGCCAATGGGCGCGTCGTGATCGCGCTGCCTGAGGAGATCGAGGGCGACGAGCCGGGACGCTCGGCCGAATGACACGGCCATGACACGCGGCTGAACAAAGTATCTTGCCTTTTGCATTCGGTTCATTCACGCTTGGGTTGCATCCCCGCCGAAGCGACCGCCGAATTCCCGGAGATATAAATGTTTCGCTGCAGTTTCCTGGCCGCTGTCGGCCTGCTCTTGTCTGCAAGCGCCCTGACCGCCCAAACCCCGACTCCATCCCCCGCGCCAGCGGCGGCCGAATCTGCCCCGCCGCAGGAAACGATGGAAGATCCGCAGGTCGGCGATCACTGGACCTACGAGTACCGCGATGACATCACCGGCGATATCAAATCGACGTTCACGGCCACCATCACCGACATCTCGGAGAGCGAGATCAGTCTCCGTACCAACGTGATCGCCAATTCCAACTATGGCTACGCGAGCTACGACCACTCCTGGAATCGGACAATCAATGGTAACTGGCGATATTCGCCAAATGACGGGACCGGCATTAGAGCACCGCTCGCGGTCGGCAAGACGTGGTCCAACAAATCCAACGACTCCAATACGACCACCGGAGCCGCCATCAAGCGTTCGGTAACATCGAAGGTCGTTGCACAGGAAAGTGTCACCACTAGAGCCGGCACCTTCGACACTTACAAGATCGAAACGTCTTTTACATTTCAGAGTTCCAAGGATCTGACGAAGAAAGCTCAGGAGACATGGCAAACTTGGTACGCGCCGTCCGTCGATCATTGGGTGAAGCAGACGTCGACCGTCCGATCGGATGGCCGCGTCCGCACCAAGACCACCTCGGAACTGGTCGAGTACGGTCGCCGCTAGGCGATCGAGGCGACTAAAATTCCCTGAAGAAAATCTCGAGCAAGCCGTGAAGAAACTTCAGACGCTCCGTTGCACCCTTGTCGGGATCGTCAGCCTTCTTGCCACTGGCGCGTCGGCAGAAGAGTCTCCGGCCGCGGCGCCGGGAAAAAACCAGGTGGAACCGGCGCAAGCCGCGGTCGCGATGGAAGATCCGCGCGCCGGTGATTATTGGACCTATGAGATCAAGGATGAGATTTCAGGGTCCCTGACGGCTACGCGAACCGACACGATCACAGAGGTCACACCGAGCCAGATCGGCGTAAGCTATTCCAATCGTGAAAAAGGCACCACCGGCTTCTCCGTCTACGACCACGACTGGAACACGAAAAACGCAGACGCGATGAAATATACGCCCCACAGCGGGCTTGGAATCGTTTCGCCACTCAAGGTGGGAGCGCTCTGGAATTTCAAGGTTGAGCAGGTCAACACCGAAAAGGGCTTGGCATGGAAATGGTCCGGACAATCCAAAGTCAGCGGACAGGAGCAGATCACCACCAAGATTGGCGTATTCGACACGTTCAAGATCGAGACCAAATACACGTTCTATCCGGTCGGCAATCCAGGTCGGAAAGGCGAAAACACCGTGCAAACCTGGTACGCCCCGTCAGTTGACCATTGGGTTCGACGCACCATCACCAGTCGTATCGACAATCTCCTGCGCTCCAGCCAGAATATCGAGCTGGTTGCCTACGGCCGCAAACAATGATGGGTTGCCGGTTGGCGCGCGACGCAGGCAATCGGCATTACCCCGCGCAAGCCGGTCGCCCTCCATATTGATTTCTCGAGGCCGACGAGCGATGCAAAGCCATGGCCTCACCCTGGCGCGCGACCGTCCTAACGCTGTTTCCGGAGATGTTCCCCGGTCCGCTCGGCGTGAGCCTCGCCGGCAAGGCGCTCGCCTCGGGCGTTTGGCAGCTCGAAGCACGCGACATCAGGGATTTCGCCACAGACCGCCATCGCAGCGTCGATGACACGCCGGCCGGCGGCGGCCCCGGTATGGTGCTGCGCGCCGATGTGCTCGCGGCCGCCATTGACGCCGCCGATATCGCGTCGGACCGGCCAAAGGAAAGACCAAGGCTTTTGATGAGCCCGCGCGGTCGGCCATTGACCCAATCGCGGGTGCGCCAGCTCGCCGAAGGGCCAGGCCCGCTGATCGCCTGCGGCCGCTTTGAGGGGGTCGACCAGCGGGTGATCGAGGCGCGCCAGCTCGAGGAAATATCGGTCGGCGACTATGTG
>DATHPL010000613.1:0-3463 GCA_035483915.1 Bradyrhizobium sp. | reverse complement strand
GACGGCGCGACGTGTGATGACCAAGATCGGCTCCCGAGTTGGCGCTTTGGCAAGGCGGCCAGTGGCGATGTTAGCCGCACTCTTTCAAATCGGGAACCGCTTCGACAGCTTAACTCTTGAGCAGAGCCTTGATCCGCTTGTCGAATTCCTCAAACGAGGTCTCGCCTTTGATCATCTCGCCGTTGAGGAAGAAGGTCGGCGTCGAATTCACTTTGAGGGTGTCCGAAGCGTACTTCTGGTCGGCGACGATCTTGTCGAGCAGCGCCTGGTCTTTCAGGCAGGTCTCGACCTGCTGCTGGCTTAGGCCTGCCTGCTTGCCGATCCGCGTCAGCGTCTCTGTGGTGTTCTTCATTACCCAGTCGCCCTGCTGTTTGAACAGGAGGTCGGTGACCGCAAAGTACTTGGCGGCATCGTCCTTGGCGATGCAGCGCGACAGCATCGAGCCCGCGGCCGCCTTGATGTCGAGCGGGAATTCGCGGAACACGTAACGGATCTTGTTGGTGTCGATATAGGCGGCCTTGATCTTCGGGAATACGTTTTCGTTGAACGCCGCGCAATGCGGACAGGTCATCGAGGCGTATTCCGTGATGGTCACGGGGGCATCCTTGGGACCGAGCGCCATGTCGGGCAGGGACTGCGGCTTGGCGACGTCGGCGACGCCGTCGGCCAGCGCGTCGGTGATCAGTCGGAATGGCGACAATCTTGCGAGAGCGGCAAGTCCGGTCAGCGACAGGGCGGCGGTAAAGGCGCGGCGCGTGATGATCAAGATCGGCTCCCGAATTGGCGGCTTGGCGTCTCAAAAAGGTCAGATAAGGCTTCGCTAGCTTGAAACCACAAATGTGGCAATGGCGGGCCGCGGCTCGAGTCCGCGATCGGCTCAATTTCGCTTGATTGAGGCCCCCAACCGCGCGAGCGCCGCCCGTAATTCTTCATCTTCGATCGAGGACAGGGTTTGCGCGACCTGTTCGACCTCGTGCGCATCCGGTGCAGGCGCGGGGCGCCGCCGTTCCCGGCGCGACAACGGACCTTGCCGCAGCGCCAACCGGCCGACCGCACTCCAGCCGAAGAACCGATTGATGCGCTGGAGGATCACGTCGGAAGCGTGCTGGATTTCGAGCGCCATCGGGCCTTCGACCCGCAGCACCAGCGTCGCCGGTTCCGTCGCCTGGCCTTCCACGGGCCTCGGCCACTGTAGTTTCAGGGGTTCGCAATGGGCCGATAGCTCCGGACCAATGATTTCAGCCCAGCGTGTGACGAGTTCGCGTCCGGCGAAGCCCTGCTTGGCATAGGCGTCGGAAAACACGTCGCGGAGCAGGACGGATAACGGTTTTGCGAAGATCGGACCGGGCTTGGCCATGAGGCCTTATATACCATTACGCACTGCCATCCACGTCTTGGACAGGCAGAAGAAAGACGTGGATGCCCGCGACAACCGCCGGCATGACGTGGAGAAACTGTCAGCGCCGTACTAAGGCTGTTGGCATGAAATCCTCCGCTCTGGCAAAAAAAGCAGGACTAGGCGAGGCTGGCGCATCGGCCGCCGCGCGTCCGGCGTTGTTGCTCGATTGGTACGACCGGCATCGAAGGGTACTGCCATGGCGGCCGCCGGCGGGCCAACGGGCGGACCCCTATGCCGTGTGGCTGTCGGAAATCATGCTGCAGCAGACCGGGGTCAAAACAGTCGGGCCTTATTTTGAGAAGTTTCTGGCGCGCTGGCCCGATGTCGCAACGCTCGGTCGCGCCTCGCTCGACGACGTCTTGAGGATGTGGGCGGGGCTTGGATACTACTCGCGGGCCCGTAACCTCCATGCCTGCGCGGTTGCCGTGCTGCGCGACCATGATGGCGTGTTCCCCGATACCGAAGAGGGTTTGCAGGCCCTGCCGGGCATTGGGCCTTACACCGCGGCGGCCATTGCGGCGATTGCGTTCGATCGCCGGACGATGCCGGTCGACGGCAATATCGAACGTGTAGTGTCGCGGCTCTTCGCGGTCGAAGAAACGCTGCCGCAGGCCAAGCCTGTCATTCAAAAGCTGGCCACGACGCTGCTCGGCGGCTCCAGCATCGACGAGACGTCTCGCGCTCGCGACGAGAAGACTCGCGCGGGCGATAGTGCGCAGGCGCTGATGGATCTCGGCGCCTCGATTTGCACGCCGAAACGGCCGGCCTGCAGCCTCTGTCCGCTTAACGAGGGGTGCGCGGCGCGTCAGCGCGGCGATCAGGAGAGTTTTCCGCGCAAGGCGGCCAAGAAGTCAGGCGAGTTGCGCCGAGGTGCTGCGTTTGTCGTGACACGCCGTGACGAGCTTCTGGTTCGAAGCCGCCCCGAAAAAGGATTGCTCGGCGGCATGACCGAAGTGCCAGGTTCGGATTGGCGCGCTTCGCAAGACGACGAAGACGCATTGAAACAGGCGCCTCAGCTCGGCGTGACGCGCTGGCACCGCAAACTGGGCGTGGTCACCCATGTCTTTACGCACTTTCCGCTCGAACTCGTGGTCTATACAGCGCATGTGCCGGCGCGGACCCGCGCGCCGAAAGACATGCGCTGGGTGCCGATCGCCACACTTGCGGACGAAGCGCTGCCGAATGTGATGCGCAAGGTCATCGCGCATGGGCTTGGTAGCTGACACTATGCTGGCAGCAGGCATCGGTTAGGCTGCCTCCCATGGAGGCTTACGATGCTCAAAACGGTGCTCGACGATATTCCCGCTCCGCCATCTGCCAAATTACTTGGCTGGCGGTTGCTTGATGCCCGGCCGTGGGACGGCTGGCTGAAGGTCGGCTTCGATGGGAGGCCGGAGTTTTGCAATCCGGCCGGCTTCATCCAGGGCGGCATCCTCTCGGCCATGCTGGACGACAGCATGGGACCGGCGGTCTTTGTGACGAGCGACGGCAGATTTTACGCGACCACCATCAGCCTGACCGTAAACTTCATCGCGCCCGCCAGGCCCGGGCCGCTGATCGTGGAGGCCCAGGTCATTCAGATTGGAAAAAGCATCGCCTTCATGGAAGGCAAGCTGATCGCCAATGACGGCACCGTGCTCGCGACCGCCAGCACGACCGCGCGTCTTATCGAGGCGGCCAAAGCTCTTGCTAACGAGGCGTTGCGTTAGGGTGTGTGCTCATAGATCCGCAATGTCCGCTTTGCGCAACGACTAGAATTGCCGTTCGCCTGCCCCTGTTTCTCATTGGCATGGGCCAGGAAAAATACCGCACGTGCCGCTGACGTTGGAATCGCGGGGTTGTTCACTATTGGAATTGCGGTGCCGGTCATTGACGATGACCGGCTTGTGACTTGCGTTGCGGGTATGATGACGTTCCGCTGCGGCGGCCGCTTCGATTGACGACGCTGCAATCAGCGCCGAGCAGAGAATTGCGACAAGCGTCTTTCGCATTTTGATCTCCGCAATGCTGGCCGCGCTTTTCCGAAGTCGCTTTTGCCTCATTTGAAGACTAGCACTTTTGTTG
>DATHPL010000612.1:0-4940 GCA_035483915.1 Bradyrhizobium sp. | reverse complement strand
CGAGTGTCAGCCAGGCGACACACAAAGAACAATGGCGATGATGGCAAACACAATGCCGGACGCAAATCACCGCGTATAGATAGCTATATTCATTAGGCCCGGGGAGCAGTCTTCACTATGCCGGCCTGCGTCAACGCCGTCGCGATCTGCTGAATGCGATTGATGAGGTCGACTGCCGCCGCAGGCGGTAACACGAGCCGGCAGGCAGGATAGCGACGTCCGGTGATCGGCGCATTGGCCTTGATCTCATCGAGACGGGTGACGCCAAATTCGATTCGCAGCGTCTGCCCATCAAACCCTAGACCAATGATCGAATCGGCGAAAGTTTCACCCATGTCATCGCGATCGACGTACTTAATTGCTGCCGGTTGCCGCTCGCTCGGAGCGGCGGTTGCCGGTGACGCCGGCACAGTAGTGGTCGCCGAATTGGCGATCGGAGCTGCAGATTGCGAACTCATTTCTTTTGTCTCCTTTGTTTCCTTCGCCCGTTTCTTAGTGCGCAATAAGCTACGTTTCCACATCGCAGAAACTCACTTTTCTGTTGATGGCCGCGGCTGCCGAATTTCGGCTCGCGGCAAGCAAATTTGAAACATCATACATTGTAGAAAAGATAATAGCATGTATAGCAGCGTATCGTACCCGGGCCGAGATCGCCGAGGGGTCTCTAGTAATTTCCCCGCGGTTCAAACTGCTCCGACGGATTTTTTAGATCATCAGGAATTGACAACAGCGGTGGCCAGCTCCTTCAACCGTAGTCTGATGACCTCCCCCATGGCGTGGGTCATAGCCACGGCCTTCGGATCGCGGGTGGTTCCGAAGGTCGGAACGATCCGACAGACCTCGTCGCTCTTCGATTGTCCGTCGTACATTGTCTCGACCAGACCGCCATCGCCCATGATCCAGGAATTATCCTGTGGTAGATGTTGCGCGGCTGGAGCAAATGGATGTTTGGTGGTGCCGATCACGGCGTCGACTTTCAGCCCGGCCGGAGGAGACATCGAGGCTGACACCGGGATGATCCCGACCTGGGTGAGGCCGAGAATGAGCACTGCTTCCACCATCGGCTGGTTGGTCGATAAGGCAACGATGCTACCGCGCTTGAGGCCGCACGCGGCCGCGCGACGCGTAACGTTGTTCATCTGAGTGCGAAGCTGTGCATACGTTAAAATGTACTTGCCCAGTTCGCAGAGTGCCGGCGCTCCCAGGTGATACCTAGCTTAGAAAAGGACGGGCTCGACGATGTTCATGCTCGGGCCCAGGATCCTGTGGCGAATCCCACGTGTGCAGATTGCGTTCTCCGCTGGGATTCTCGTCCGTGAGATCCCAAGCCCGGCAGGAACATTCTCATTTTTTACAGAACTCCTACAAGGCAAACGCTGAGTGTGGACGGTGGCTGAACCCCGCGTAAACCCAAGCGGCTGGTCGCCAACTAGCAGAAAAACAACAAGAAATTGGCTTTGCGAATTCTTGCTGTATAACAACTACAGATTGATTTAGCTGCGCGATCACGAGACCTCACCGCACGACGAGATTGCCGGACAAATCCTCTGGCTCGACCTCGCCGCGCTGCGAGGCAAACCATAGGTACGCCGAGAAAAGTACCGGTCCGACTTTCCCAGAAGGCAAACAATGTGTCCGTTGCAATGCCGTGCGCCACGGCTCACGGCCGAAACTGTGATCAACAGGCCAATCCATGATGTGCGCGAAAGATAGCCGCTGCGTTGGCCTTTCCGTCGCCAAAGCCCTCTCTTAGCGCTAGATTCTAACCCAGTAGACGATCATCACCGGCCCGTTCTACGGGGTTGCCAATGTCCAATGTCGCGAATGGAGCACCGAAACGGTTAGCGCCGCAGCCCTACGACGCCATTCGCGCGCTGCTTCGAGCCGGCAAAAACGATGAGGCCATCGTTAAGGCCTGCGCGATTGCTATCGCCACGCCGGACGATCTCGTCGCCAAGGAACTGCTATTCGACGCATTCTTTCAGAAACGCGATTGGCCGCCTGCGCTCGCCTTGGCCGAGGAATTGAACCGGCGCCAGCCGGACATCCCACGGTTGGAGAAGGCCCTGATCGCGACTTTGTCGAACATCAAACGTTATGACGAGGCGATCGCGCGGGCCTTTCAGTATATCGTGCGGCATGGCGAGGATCTCACCATCCTCGACGCGCTGAAGGTCGCGCATTTCTACACCGGCAAGACCGAACAGGCAGTCGAATACGGCCAGCGCGCCATCGAGTTGCGCGACAGCGAGGCCTGCCGCGAGCCGCCGCCCGCCACCGTGTCGGTCCCGGACACGGCGCCCGCCGGAAAAAATGTGCTGTCATTCTCGCTGTGGGGCGCGGCGCCTTTCTACGGTTACGGCGCCATGATCAATCTCGTGCTCGCCGGCAAATTCTATCCGGAGTGGAGCTGCCGCTTTTATGTCGACGCCGCCGTACCGCGCGCCTGCGTCGCATTCCTGCGCGACCATGGCGGCGACGTGCGCAATATCGAAGACGAATATCCGGGCGTCGGACTGTTCCAGCGCTTTCTGGTAATGAACGACCCCGAGGTCGGCCGGTTTCTAGTGCGTGACTGCGACGCGCGGCTCTCGGCAGCTGAAGCCGATCTGGTGCAGCAATGGATCGACAGCGGCCATCCGTTCCACGCGGTGCGCGATCATGTTCTGCACAACGAGTTGATGATTGGCTGTCTGTGGGGCGGACGTACTGACTGCGGCATCGATATCGTTGCGCTCATGCGGCGCTATTTCAAATTTGGGCCGACGGCAAAGTACGGTCATGACCAGCGCATGCTTGGTCAGATGCTATGGCCGCTCATTCGCGATCGCTGCTTGGTCCATGACAAGCATTACCGGCTCGACGGCGTGCACACGGTGGCGCTGACCGATCCGAAAAGCCATTTCGGCGGTGGTCACCAAAATACTGCCGCCGTACTGGCGGAGGTCGAAAAACTCGGAATTCCGCGGCTCTTGTAATAGCGGCCCCTAATGCAGCAAGACGTGGTTCGCATGGATGAGCTGCTGCACCTCCGGTGAATTCAATCCTGGCAGCGTGATGCTATCATCATGGACAAAATTGGTGATCGCATCGCTATGGGGATCCGGAGTCACGAGCGAGTGCAATTCCTGGACGGTTTGCACCTCGGTGGGGCGGTTTTCGATCAGTTCGTGATTTGGGTTGAGGTTGCCGGGCGAGTCGGCGCCGATGCTAGACGCAAACACAAAATGATCATTTTCGGGTCCGCCGATTGACACCAATGTTGGTTGGTTCGGCATCGTTGCGATGTTTTGGTCATCGCTGGCATTAGCATCTTGAGGCGTCGGCGCTCGCTCGAACGCCAAATCGATCTGATCGTGACCGGGCATGAACGCAAAGCCGCCCGACGGATTGCCTTCGTTGGGCACACTGGGCTCAGAATCCGTCGCCGGCGGATCGGTGATCAGGGTGCCCCCATGGCCGTCGGAGGCGAAATCGAGCGTGGCATTGAAATCGTCAAAAGTTATAGACGCCGTGTGCGTCCCATCGGTTACCGTGAGCAAGCCCGTTTGGGAATTGTAGGTCTCTGCAAACAGCGTCGAATCGTAGTTGATCCCGACGAGATTAATCGCGTCCGAATGCGCCACGTCGGGCGCGGTGCCGGTGAATCCGACGATCTGTCCGCTAAAGCCCGCCGGGTCGTTGAGCACCAGCGAGCCCGTGCCGCCGGCAAAGGTAACGGTTTCGCTGGACTGCGTGGCGATATGGACGCTTGCGCCGTCTGCGACGACGATGGGCGGATCGATGGCGACCACAACAGGGGTTGTTGCGGGATCCACCACATCGGCGCCGCCATTACCATCGGCGGTCGCTGTCCAGCTAAAGCCGTTGCTGGCCGTTTCGTCGCCGATCATACTGACGGTCTCCGAGGTTCCGCGAGTCGTGTCGGTTACGAGCAGCGAAGTCTCGTAGTCGCCGCTGCTGAACGTTGGAGTGACGGTGAAAGAATCGCCGGATTGCGAGGAAAATCCGCCGAGGTCCAAGACTTGATTTGCGTCGCCTGGCGTAATTCCCGAAATGATGCCGTCAAAGGCCGACGGCTGCGCCAAGACAAGTGTCCCGCTGCTGCCGGAGAATTGCACGACATCGTTGGCAGGAACGGACCCATCGAAGATCAGCGTCGCGCCCACACCGATATCAAAGTCGCCGCCCACGCCAATGACGCCGTGAACGACGGTAAGAGAGCCTTCCTCGACATTCACCACACCGCTGTCATCGGTGATCGTATCAACGGTGCTGGCTCCTGCACCGGCCAAATTTAGCGTGCTGACGTTGCTACTCAGGCCAATAACGACTTGGCCACTGCTATCGAGAGTGTCATCGATCGTCAGAATACCACCATTCGTTGCTTCCATCAGGCCGTTATTGGTAACGGGATTACCGGTGTCGATGGCAAGAATTGAGCTTGCGACGTCAGCATCGACGGTGCCGCTGTTGTTGAAGGTTAGCGAATTATTGTCATCACCAATCTGCCCTGTCCCGCTGATCGTGTTGTTCATGTTATCCAGCGTGGGAGCGCCGACGTTCAGGCCGCTGATGGTCGGTGCGGCCTGCTCGGTTCCAGGCTGCTGCAACTGGACCGTCCCACCGCCTTCCAGCGTCACCACGCCGCCGATGAATAGGGTCGAACCTGCATTGACCTGAAGCGTGCCGGAATTATTGACGACGACGTTATCGAGCGTCGGGTTGCCGTAAATATCGCCAACAGCATCGACCGTGGCCGCGCTGTCGATTATCAACGTGCCGCCGGTGACCGAGGTGCTTTCGAACAGCGTCAACAGCGCATTCGAGGTGGACTGCCCGACTTCGATATACCCGTTGTTATTGGTGACGGTTATATCTGCGAGATAAGTGCCCAAGCCGTCGTTGTCCTCGCCACCTTCGACGTCGAGCACGCCGTC
>DATHPL010000611.1:0-4761 GCA_035483915.1 Bradyrhizobium sp. | reverse complement strand
TCGATCACGAACATCAGCGCATCCGCAAGTCCGATCGCGGTCTCCGTCTGCTCCTGCATCCGCGCCGTCAGCGACCCCTTCGCGCCCTCATCGAGCCCTGCCGTGTCAATCACGGTGAAGCGGAGATCGCCGAGCCGCGCTTCGCCCTCGCGCCGATCGCGGGTAACGCCCGGCGCATCGTCAACCAGCGCCAGCTTCTGTCCGACCAGACGGTTGAACAGGGTCGACTTCCCGACATTGGGCCGGCCGATAATGGCGATCGTAAAGGACATCATTGATCCAGGCCCGCGGGTGAATCGATCGAGGGCATGTTGCGGCTTGCGGTGCGGGAAATTCAAATGAGCGGGCGCTCGCCGGAATACGCCCACATCAAAGTCTTAGCGCGTAAATGTACCGCCGGGTACCGGCGCGGGGAATGCCGCGCCGGATTGTTGGGCCGTGGGCGCGGGTTGCGCCTGCGTCGCGCCGGATTGCTGCCCGTCCTGATCGGACGGCGGCGCGGTGGTGCGCTGACGAACGATTTTCTTCTTGGGCGCTGGCGGTGCCGCAGCCGTATTGTCTTCTTCAGGCGCCGCCGCGGGATCCGTGCTGGCCGTTGCCGCCGCAGGCTGCTTGCTCTTCTTGGCGGTCTTTTTCGACTTGGTATCTGGAGGTGGCGCCGGCGGGACAGCCGCTTCCTGCGCATTCGGATCGGGTTCCTGCTGGGCCCCCTTGTACAGGGATTTCGGAACGCCCTGTTCAAGACCCGGCACACCGTCCGGAAATACCGGCTTGCGATCGCCCTGCACTTTTTTCTTCGTGTCGAGCCAATCGAGATAATCCATCGGATCCCAGCTGCTCATGCCGCTTGAACAGCCGGCCAGGGCGCCGGAAAACGCGACGAGAACAGAAGCGGCGATCAGACGTTTCAGGCGACGCATGGTCGATTTCTCGCTCAACCTATTTTCCTGTCGTCAGCTCTTGGCGACCGGTGGAAGCAGCGCTTGAAGCGCCTCGGCTCGCGAACGCATGGCCGAAGGCGTCTCGCCATCGCTGGCAATCATGTCCAACCATTGCCGTGCCGCGGTCACGTCATTGGCGCGCCAGGCCGACAAGGCCAGCAACTCACGCGCAGTATGGCGAAAGGTCGCCTCCGGCTTGGTGGAAGCTTCAAGACGTTGCAGCATGTTCGGATAGCTGTCGGTGTCCAACATTAGTCCCGCGGCGCGAATCCGCGCCAGGTCCTGCTGTTCGGCGCCGATGCTGCGATCGGCAGCGAGTTCGTCGTACATTTTAGCACCCGCTTGCGGATCGCGGGTTGCAAGCTCGCCCGCCGCACGCAACCGCGCCAGCATCCGGTAGCCGGCAGGCGCCGTGGTCGCGAGCTTCTCGAAGGCGGCCTGCGCCTCGACATGCTTGTTCTGCTCGGCCAGTTCAAGGGCGGCATCAAAGGCCGCCCCGGCCTCTGCCGCCTTCTGGGCTTCCAGATACTCATAACCGCGCCAGCCGGCGACGGCGGCAATGATCAGGAGCGCCGCGGCGATGATATAGATCGAGTATCGGTCCCACAGCTTCTTGAGCTGTTCCCGGCGGACCTCTTCGTCGACTTCATCAAATAATTCAGACACTTAGAGGTATCCCATCCCCGGCTTAGCGCGATTGGAACCAACGGCACCGTCAAATCTGCCCTTTGATGCCGGCCGCGTTACCCTAACGATATGGCGGTGGCAAGGCAAAGCTAGCCCCGTCAACGTGTTAACGGGGTTACCGCGAGGGGTTATCCACCCTCCGTCTTTCCGGCAAGGGGCGTCCTCACGTCTTCGTCTTCATGCCGTAAACATGCTCCGGTCCCGGGAACGCGCGCGAACGAACGTCGGCCGCATAGCCCTGGATCGCGGCCTCGATCATCGGACCGAGATTGCCGTAACGGCGGACAAATTTCGGGGCCCGCGGCGACAATCCCAGCATGTCTTCCAGCACCAGCACCTGGCCGTCGCAAGCCGCGCTGGCGCCGATGCCGATGGTCGGAATGTCGATCGTCTCCGTGATCTTGCGCGCCAACGGCTCGGCCACCGCTTCAACCACGACCGAAAAGGCGCCGGCCTGCGCTACCGCAAGCGCATCGTTTTCAATCGGCTCCCAGCTTCCTTCGTCGCGCCCCTGGGCGCGGAACGAACCCAGCGTGTTGATCGATTGCGGCGTCAGGCCGATATGGCCCATCACGGGTATGCCGCGTTCGACCAGAAATGCGATCGTCTCGGCCATTCGCGCGCCGCCCTCGAGCTTGATCGCCCCGCAATGGGTTTCCTTCAAAATTCTCACGGCCGAATGAAAGGCCTGCTCCTTGGAGGCCTCATAAGAGCCAAAGGGCATATCAACGACAACGAGCGCGTGCTGCGAGCCGCGCATCACCGCATGCCCCTGCAGGATCATCATGTCGAGCGTCACCGGCACGGTGGTTTCAAACCCGTGCATGACGTTGCCAAGGGAGTCGCCCACCAGAATGACATCGCAATAGCGGTCGACCAGCGTCGCGGTATGGGCGTGGTATGACGTCAGCATCACGATCGGCTCGCCGTTTTTGCGAGCGCGGATATCGGGTGCGGTTTTGCGCTTGATCGCCGCCTGAACTGACATTTTTAAACTCCTACAACGGGAACGCCGATCACGACCGGATGGAACGCGAAAGCAAGCGCCAGATAGACGACGATTCCGACCGCAACCGCAATCATGTCGTTGCCCCAGCCGCCGACCGGGATCGGCGGTCCGCCGGCATCGGACCGGTGTTTGAGCGAGATGCGGTCGAACACCGCCCAGCCCAAGAACGAGCCGAACAGGACGATCGAACCGAGATCGCCATTGGCCAGCAAATGCGCTGCCGCCCATAATTTGACCCCGGCCAGCATCGGGTGCTTGAGCGAAGTGTAAATGTGCCCGCGCAGAAAAGCGGCCACGACGAGAATGACGGCGGGCAACATCAGAGCGAGCGTGATGTGTTTGAGAACCGCGAGCGCTGTCGCAGGAACAAAACCCTCCCAGACATCGATCATTCCCGTCGCACGGTAGTGCGCAAAACCCCACGCGATCAGCGCAATCCCAAGCACGGAGATAAGCGCGTAAACGAGCTTGTAACTGCCCTCGCCAACAGTGGCGATCGCACGGGTGCGGAGTTCGCGCTGGGCCGGCAAGGTATGGACGCCGAGAAACAGCACGAGGCCCAGGATCATCACCGCTAGTCCCATCACTGTCCCCTCCCGCGGACTTTTTGCGGCTATCCGGGTACACTTTCAAAGGCCGCACGGCAATGCGGGATATAGGCGGCGGTTACGGCGTTGCCTTCTGCTTGTCGAACTCGCGGTTGTCGACGTAGCGTATGGCGATTGGCCGTCCAGCCAGGGCGCCGCCAAGGTTTCCGGTGAATTTGAGCGGCACGCAGGCGTCAATGGAATCATTGATCGCTTTTAGATAGGTCTCGCGGACCTCGGCGGGCACACCCGCGGTGGCGAAGGTCATACGCGGCGGGCCGATCAGATCGCCCGACCGCTTGAAGCTGAAACGCACCGTCATCTGCATGCCCTCCTTCGCCGTATCCGTCTGCGGCGGCGTCCAGCACGAACGCAGGGCGGCAAAGAGATCGCCGATATTATCCAGATCGTGATCGGGCTTTTGATATCTCGGCGCTTCTTCCTCCGACGGCTTGCTTTCGACCGTCAGCTGAAGGTTCTCGCCATAGGGATAATAGATTTCTGGGATGCAGGGCGTGTGACTGAGCACGCTACAAAAGGATGGTGTGCACGGGTGATGGGACAAAACGCTGCAAGGCTCGTGCCCAAAAGGAATCACATTGATGCGGTGCCATCGTCGCGCATTGGCATTTCCTGCCACGGCCAATCCTGCAACGGCGACAATGAGCCCGATAGCAACGCGACTGAGCATGCGAGATCCTCGGAAGCAGCCCACGCAACCCAATATAATGCCAAAATGGAGGGAAAGATCGGGGTTGTCGTCTCGTCCCGTTCACATCCTCGCGTGTGACGCCGTGAACAGCGCCTGTCAGGCTTTCTTCTTCACATCCTTGACACTGGAGAAGACGATGCCCTCGGCCCGCTCCTTGGTGTAGCCCAGATAGAACTCGTTCTTGGCGAGGAATACCGGATCGCCGTCCACATCGTCGGCAACGCCGGAACCGTTGGCTGCAACAAACGCATCGAGCTTCTTGCGGTCTTCGGAGGAAATCCAGCGTGCCAGCTGGAATTCGGAGACCTCGAATTCAACCGGCAGCGCGTACTCCGCCTCGAGCCGCGCCTTGAGCACGTCGAGCTGCAGCGGACCGACCACGCCGACCAGCGCCGGCGCACCATCGCGAGGACGAAACACCTGAACGACGCCCTCCTCCGACATCTGCTGCAACGCTTCCTTGAGCTTCTTGGCTTTCATCGCGTCGGTGAGCCTGACACGGCGGACGATTTCGGGCGCAAAACTCGGCACACCGACAAAGGTGATGTCCTCGCCTTCGGTCAGCGTGTCGCCGATCCGCAAGGAGCCATGATTGGGGATGCCGACGACGTCACCGGCAAAGGCCTCGTCCGCAACCGAACGGTCCTGAGCGAAAAAGAATTGCGGGCTCGACAGCGGCATGGTTTTGCCGGTCCGCACGAGCTTCGCCTTCATGCCCCGGGTCAACTTGCCCGAGCACAACCGCGCAAACGCGATGCGGTCGCGGTGGTTGGGGTCCATATTGGCCTGGATCTTGAACACGAAGGCGCTCATGCGCGGCTCGGC
>DATHPL010000610.1:0-9211 GCA_035483915.1 Bradyrhizobium sp. | reverse complement strand
CCTTCATGCCGGCCACCGTCGGCAAAATGATTTTCGCCATGATGTCGTCGTGGATGGCCGGCGTGACAAAAGGTGTCGGCGAATAAGCGCCCATGCCGCCGGTATTCGGCCCCTGGTCATGGTCTAAAACGCGCTTGTGATCCTGCGCCGAGGCGAGCGCGATCGCGGTCTCGCCGTCGCACAGTGCAAAGAAGCTGATCTCGCGGCCTTCGAGATATTCCTCGATCACGACTTCCGGGCCCGCCACGCCGAAGGCGCCGTCGAACATCATCGCAACGGCGGCCTCCGCCTCGGCAAGCGTCATGGCGACCACGACGCCCTTGCCTGCGGCAAGCCCGTCAGCCTTGACCACGATCGGCGCACCTTTCGCCCGCACGTAAGCCAGTGCCTCGGCCGCATCAGCAAAACGGCCGTAAGCGCCGGTCGGGATGCTGAACTCGGTGCAGAGCGCCTTGGTGAATCCCTTCGATCCTTCCAGGCGCGCCGCCTGTTTGCCGGGCCCGAACGCCTTGATGCCGGCACGCGAGAGATCGTCGATGATACCCGCGGCCAGCGGCGTTTCCGGGCCGACCACGACCAGGTCGACCTTCTCGCGCTGGCAAAACGCGATCACTGCGCCGTGGTCGGCGATGTCGAGCGCGACGCATTCGGCTTCACGCGCGATGCCGGCATTGCCGGGCGCGCACCAGAGTTTTGTCACCAGTGGCGAGGCCGCAATCTTCCACGCGAGAGCGTGTTCGCGGCCACCGGAACCGAGCAGAAGTATTTTCATCAGACAGCCAGTTATAGGCCCCGCGATCTCAATGTCGGTCGCATAAAACTCCGGTGGGCCGCAAGAGGCTAACTAACCGTTTCCCCCGGATGCTGCGATGATCTCCTGAAGTGTCGCAACATGGCGGGCGAACGCGCCGCGCCCGGCGGCGGTCGCGCTGACGGTGGTTTGCGGCTTCTTGCCGACAAAGGCCTTTTCGACCCCGACATAGCCGGATTTGGCGAGCGTTTCGATATGGGCGCCGAGATTGCCGTCGGTGGCGCCGGTCAACTTCTTCAGACGGGAAAATTCAAGGCCCGCGCCCGTCGGCAGCGCATTCAGCGCCGCCATGATCCGTAAGCGAAGCGGCTGATGAATGATGTCGTCGAGTTCGGCCATCGGGTCAGATCCTGCGCATCCAAAGTCCGCTGACGATCAGCCCGCCGCCATTGACCGCGGCCATCCACAAGAGAAACGCAAAGCCTGCGACGAAGAAATAGCCGATCAGCGTCAGCACGATGATGGCGAGACCGATGGCGATGAAAGCGCCGCCGAACCAAAGTCCGGCCATGCAATAGAACAGCATGAAGTAGATCGGCCAGAACGCGCCCATTTCGCGCGGCCCGAAATGGCCGAGGACGCTGCTGCACAATATGCCGAAGGCGTAGAACAGCAGGAACGCGGCGAGAACCCTGAAATCGAATGGCCGCACGCCGACCTGCTTTCCACCCATGGTGAAGAGCGCCGCGGCAACGGCAACGTTCAGCACATTGACGGAAATCCAAATGTAGCCGCCTTGGCGCGGCACGATGAAATTCGCAATATTGCCGGCCAGCACCAGGACGCCGGCCGCAATCATGATCTGGCTTGCGAGGTCGTAAATGCGCGACTGGCGGACGCGCGCAACGATCTCTTCGATATCGTTCAGCGCCTGCGCGGCCTCCTTCGGATCGATGTTGGTCATGATCCGGTCTTCGCGCTGGCAACGTCATCGGCGACCGCCGCGACGGCTCTGGCGTTGCTGACAATGCCCATGTGATCGATACCATCGATCAGCTTGACCTCGACCGACGGCGCGACCGCATGCACGGCCTCGGCATATTTGTCGGCCAGCATCAATTCGTCACTGGCGCCGGAAATCAGCGTGATCGGGTGATGCGCGGCGGCCAGATCGTCCTTGTAGCCGCGTGTCGCGAAATTGCGCATCAAACGATAGGAATAATGCGAATTGAGAATCTTCTCGGAGTTCGCTGGCACCGCGAAGGCGAGCGTCGGCAGCGATTCGCAGCAATCGATGCCAAGTTTGCGCAGCGCCGTCAGCCCGAGGAAGCGCGGAATGTCGGCGCTGGCCCAGCCGCCGGAACCGGGACGGTTGGTCGGGGCGTCATAGCCGAGATAGGGCGCGAGCAGCACGGTGCGCGCGAACAGATCCTGAAGCGGCGAACTCGCGATCCGCAGCGCAAAGCCCCCGCCTGCGGAGTGACCGAGCAGTGTCAGAGGCTCCGTGGGTGACGTCTTGCGCACCATAGCGACGAGATCGGCCATGTCGTTTTCGAGTTGGCCGATAAAAACGATATCGCCACGGGTGCCGGAACCGCCATGGCCGCGAATATCGGGGGCGTAGGTTTCGACCCCGCGCGCGGCAAGCGCGTCCGCCAGCGCGTGCACCGCGACGCTCGATCCTGAAGAGCCGTGCACGAGAATGGCGATCTTGCCGTTCGAAGGCCCGCGCGCCGGGTAATGCCGATAGGCAAGTTCGGTACCGTCGCGGGCCGAAAAGCGCGACAGCGGTGGCATCGAGCTACGATCGACCGCAGCTGCGGAATGCGAGATCGAGGTCAATTCGGGCAGGCCCGCTAGCGGCGTCGCGATCATCGCCACCAGCGTCAGCGTGACAAAGCCGACCAGAGCGAAGCTCCAGCCCAGGACTTTCAGCGGAAATCGGACGATCCATTTCGACATGATTGGCTCCTGGGATTAATTTATAGAGAACTCTATAATACAGAGTTCTTTGTTGTGCAAGCCAGAAATTGGCGGTTGGGGGAGAAACTCCTTAATTTGGGATCGTCCCCCGCCCCCGAATCGATTGACCGAGATGGCCGCGACCGAAGCGCTGATCAATGCACCCGAATTCACGGTGACCGAGCTGTCGTCCGCGCTGAAGCGGACGGTGGAGGACGCCTATGGCCATGTCCGGGTACGCGGGGAAATCACCGGATTCCGGGGCGCTCACGCCTCAGGCCATTGCTATTTCGCGCTGAAGGACGACGGCGCCAAGATCGAGGCGGTGATCTGGAAATTTGCGCATGCACGGATGCGCTTCAAGCCGCAGGAAGGGCTCGAGGTCATCGCCACCGGCAAGCTCACGACCTATCCCGGTTCGTCGAAATACCAGATCGTCATCGAATCGCTCGAGCCCGCCGGCATCGGCGCGCTGATGGCGCTGATGGAAGAGCGCAAGAAGAAGCTTGCCGCCGAAGGCTTGTTCGACGAGGCCCGCAAGCAGTTATTGCCGTGGCTGCCGGAAGTGATCGGCGTGGTCACCTCACCGACCGGCGCCGTGATCCGCGACATCCTGCATCGGCTGGAAGACCGTTTTCCCAGACGGGTACTGGTGTGGCCGGTGCGTGTGCAAGGCGAAGGCTCGGCCGAACAGGTCGCGAGCGCCATCCGCGGCTTCAACGCTCTGCCCGAAGGCGGCAGGATTCCACGGCCCGATCTTCTGATCGTGGCGCGCGGCGGCGGTTCGCTGGAAGATCTCTGGTCGTTCAACGAGGAGATTGTGGTCCGCGCCGCTGCCGACAGCATGATCCCGCTGATTTCAGCGGTCGGCCACGAGACCGATATCACGCTGATCGACTTTGCCGCCGACAAGCGCGCACCGACGCCGACGGCGGCAGCCGAGATGGCGGTTCCGGTGCGAAGCGAACTGATGGTCGAGGTCGCCTCGCTGGCGCGGCGCACGATGGTGTGCTGGCAGCGTGGCCAGGAGATGCGCCGCAACGAATTACGCGCCGCCGTCCGCGCGCTGCCGGGCTTGAGCGAGCTTCTGGCCATTCCGCGGCAACGGCTGGACGGCGCGGCCTCCGCGCTGCCCCGCAGCCTGAAGGCCAACACGCATGCGCATTTCCGGCACTTTGCCGGCGTCAGTGCGCGGCTGACAATGCGGGTGCTGCGCGGCCAGCTCGCGCAAGCCCGGCAACGGCTCACGGTGTCCGGCGAACGGATGTCGCATTCGGCCAAAAGCCTGCTGCGCAACCGCAACGATCGCTTCACCGGTCTGGCGGTCCGGCTGAAGGCTTCGAAACTTTCCAACGCGCAAGCGCAGCGCCAAGTGATCGCACGCGATCGCGAACGCACGCTGCGACTGGCCGAGCGCGCCCGTCGCGCGTTTGCGACCTCGACGCAACGGCTTTCGGCGCGAATTGCCCATAGCGGGCAACTGCTGAACGCTTTGTCCTATCGCGGCGTGCTGGCGCGGGGCTTTGCTTTGGTGCGCGATGAGGCCGGCCATCCGCTGCATGCCAGGGCCGATATCGGGCCGGGCGCGCGCATGAGCATCGAATTTTCCGACGGGCGGGTCGGCGCTACCGCCGATAGCGACGAATTGACGGCGTCGCCGAAGCCTGCTGCGCGTGAGCCAAGGAGTGAACCAAGGCCGGCGGCCGCGCCGCCGAAGCGCGCGACAAAGCCTGTCGATCAGGGGAGCCTGTTCTAGCTTGTCAAGAAAGCCGGCTGACGCGGCATTATCGCGCCAACCACTCCGCGACGCGCCTTTGCGAGTCGGCACGCGCTTCCGCGTCCGTGCCGACATGACCCTTCTCGGGATCGGCGGCGTCAGGATTGGGTCCGATCGCCTGAACGGGCAAATTGGCGCGATCGAAATCGTGGTAGGCGCTGGGATAGACCACGATCCGCGTCAGCGCGCTGCGGCCATGGGCGCCCTCCACCATCTGACGGCAGGCCGATGGCGAACTGACGTCGTCCTTGGCGCCGATCAGTACCAGGATTGGAACACGCGCGCTCCAGCCCAAACCCGACGACAGACGGCAATCGGGGTAGAAAGCCACGGCGGAGCGGAAATCGGGCTCGGCATGATGCAGCAGTAATTGCGGGCGGACCGCCCACAATACCGCGCTGGCGCCGTTGGCCCAACCCAACAGGGTGATACGGTCCTGCGCCACCCAGGCCTGCTGCATCAGCCATTGCCGCGCTGCCAGGATATCGCCGACACGCTCGCGGCGGGCGGTGATCCGGCGCTCCCTGACACGGCACTGCGGACCGAGTTCACGCGAGCCGTAGCTATCCGGAAACAAAACCGCTTTGCCGTCCTTGAGTAATTCGTCAGCCCAGTCCCGATAGCGAACCTGGACAGGTTCGGAATGGCCGGACAACCCGCCGCACCCATGCAGCGCGATCACGACCGGAAACGGGCCGTTACCTTCCGGCTTGAAAAGCTGCGCATGGAGCACGGCAGACCCGGAAGGAATCTCGACAGCCTGCGGCACAGGTAACGGCGCAGCCGCCACCGGCAATGCCGCAGCGAGGGAAGCAAGGGCGATGATGGCCGAAAAAAAACGCATGGCTTTGCCGGGATGGTGCTAGCGGGCGTATCCTAACATTCGCTTCCCGTTTCAGCGGACACAACAAAAGGCTAACACGCGCAAAGCCGCAAATTCATCACAAATCGGTGGGTTTGAAGGGCGGACGCTTGATCCTATTTATGATAGTAGTCTCAAGGAAACAGACAGAAACCTTCGGAGAGCTTGCAGGTGTTGAATAAATCCGGTCCGCCCGGCCACGGCGAAGCGCAATTGCAATACCTCGACGGCGACTTTCGTGTCGTCTCGCCGGGAACCTATGTGCGGTGCGCGGTGACCGACGCGCGGATACCGCTGGACGAATTGAAATACTGGAGCGTCGATTTGCAGGAAGCCTACGCGCAACCTGTCGCCGTTCTCCAGCGGCATTATCCCGCCGCGCTGAAACGCCAAGCCTAAAACATTGAGCCTAAAACATTGAGCCTGAAACGCTGAGCGATCAGCCTTTCCGGAATTTCCGGTCCCGCGCCCGAAACAGCCGGTCGGATACAAACCGGCGCAGTTTGAGCGCGCTGTCGAATTCAAGTTTCACCGGAAATGCCACGATGCCCTGCGCCCATGGCGGCAGTTCCCCGCCGGCGCCAAGCCGAGCCAGATCCTTTTCCGTCGTCACCAGTTTCAGTGCATCGCGTTTGGCTTCCGCGACCAGCGCTTCGACCTCGCCTTGCGTAAACGGATGATGGTCGTCGAAGGCGCGTTGGCTTGCGACCTCGACACCATTGCCTCGCAGCGTCCGGAAAAAGCGCTCGGGATCGCCGATGCCGGCGAACGCCAGCACTCGCTGGCCGCGTAACGACGACAGCGCGGCATCATCGGCCTTCAACTGCGCCGTCAGGACCGGTTTATCCCGCGCCGCGATGCTGGCGGCGACGGCCTCGGCTGCACTGCCCTCGCCGACCACGATCAGCGCGTCGGTGCGCTCGATTTGCGGCGACAACGGTGCGCGCAAGGGTCCAGCAGGAAAAACCCTGGCATTGCCAAGGCCGCGGTGCGCATCGATCACGATCAGCGAAGCGTCCTTGGCGATCGCTGGATTCTGAAAGCCATCGTCCATCACGATCACGGTCGCGCCTTGCGACTTGGCCAGCGCCAGCCCGTCGAGACGTTCGCGAGCGACCGCGACCGGAACCGTCCACGCCAGCATCAGCGGCTCGTCGCCGACGTCGGCCGCAAGGTGGCGATCGGTCGCGACCATGACGGGCCCGCGCAGCCGACCGCCATAGCCGCGGCTGAGCACGACCGGCGTCTCGCCAAGATCGCGCAGCAGTTTCACCAGCGCCAGCACGGTCGGCGTCTTGCCGGCCCCGCCGACGTGATAGTTGCCGACGCAGAATACGGGAATGCCGGCGTCAAAGCCTTGGCGCTGCAAGCGGTGGGCAGCGACCGCGCCATAAATGGCGGCGAGCGGCGACAACAACAGCGGCGTCCAGGATGATGGCCGGTACCAAAAGGCCGGCTCATGCATCCGCCGCCCCCATTTCGAGACGCAACTGCAAAAGATAAGGCTCGAGCGCCGCAAGCGTCCGGTCGAGCGCGCCGCCCAGCTGCGAGACCACGCGCTCGGCCGCGGCGAGCGTGCTGTTGCGCGCGGCGGGGTCTGCAAGCAATTGGCCGAGTTGCTTCACCAGCACCTCGCGCGTTTCCGCAAGCCTGGCGCCGCCGGCACCGTCGAGCGCTTCGTAGACGTCGGCAAAATTGAAGACGTGAGGTCCATGAACGATCGATGCACCGAGCTTGATGGCTTCGATCGGGTTCTGTCCGCCATGCTGGACCAGCGATCCGCCCATGAAGACGACCGGCGAGAGCCGGTAGAACAGCCCCATTTCGCCCATGGTGTCGGCGACGTAAATGTCCGTGGTTGCGGTCGGCAGTTCCTCGCGCGAGCGCAGGCTGGCGTGCATGCCGGCACCACCGATCATCCGCGCAATCGCCTCGCCGCGGCCGGGATGCCGTGGCACGATCACCGTCAGCAGCGACGGAAAAATCCCGCCCAGCGTACGATGCGCCTCGAGCAGGATTTCTTCTTCCCCCGGATGCGTCGATGCCGCCACGATAATGGGACGGCCACGCGTCACCGACATCAGCCGCTCCAGCCTGGTGAAGTCGGCGGGAGGCGCCGGAACATCGAGCTTCAGATTGCCGGTGACGACAACGTTGCGGCTGCCGAGCATGGTAAAGCGCTCCGCGTCGACGCGGGACTGCGCCAGGCAAACCTCGAACTGGCCAAGCAGCGCCGAAATCGTGCCGCTCACCCGCCGCCAGCGCGGAAACGAACGGTGCGACATCCGCCCGTTGATCAGCACCATGGGCAAACGCCTGGCGGCACTCGAAAGAATGAGGTTCGGCCACAAATCGGATTCGATGAACAGCGCCAGGCTAGGCCGCCAGTGATCGAGAAAGCGCGCGACATAGCGCGGCGAATCGTAAGGGACGTATTGATGGATGATGTCAGACGGAAACCGCTTGGCGACGATCGCCGCCGAGGTGACGGTACCGGAGGTCAACAGGATGCGGATATTGAGCGCGCGCAGCTTCTCGATCAGCGCTGCGGCCGCCAGCACCTCACCGACGCTCGCGCCGTGGATCCATACCAGCGGCCCGTGCGGCCGGACGTCCTCGCTCATGCCGCGCCGTTCACCGACGCGCGCGGGATCTTCCTTGCCCTGCTTCAACCGACGCTTAATCAGCGCGGGCGCAAACGGGACAGCGACCGAAGACAGCCGCCGGTAGACGCGCAGCGTCATCGGCAATGCGCTAGCCATGATCCGTCACCTGCGGACGGCCGAGCTTCGCGTAAGCACGACTGGTCGCCTCGTTCAGGGTCCCCTCCAGGCGTGCGCGCAATTCTTCCATGACCTCGGGGCCGGCGTCGGGTGGAACCGTGATCATTTCGCCCCCCACCAGTGCCCCTCGCCCGAACGGTAGATTGATCGTGGTTCGATCCCAGTTTTTTAGACGCCAGTAGCGGCTGGTCGCCATGGCAAACGGCATGATCGGCCGTCCGGATTCCCGCGCCAGCATGATGATGCCAAGCCCGGCTATCCGCGAGCGTTTCGGCACATCGGCGGTCAGCGCAACATTATACCCCTGTTCGAGCGCGCGTACCATCTCCTTGAATGCCCCGACGCCGCCCTTGCGGTGAAACGCCGAGCCGTGGTCGCCGGAGCCTCTGATGGTGCCGACACCGAGCCGTTCGGCGGCGATGGCGTTGAATTCACCGTCGCGATGCCGCGAAATCAGCACCTTGGCGCGATGCATTTCCTTGGTCTTGATGAACGGCGTGAGGAAGTGCTGGCCGTGCCAGAACACGAAGATCGCCGGCGTCAGCGGCTCGACGATTTGATACACATCGGGCGGATCAAAACTGAATCGGTTGGTCCGCCAAACCAGCCGCAGGAATTCGGCCGTCAGAAAACCCACAGCGCGCTGAAACCAACTGCTGCGCAGCAGATCGCGAATCAGTTTTTTCAAGGTTTCGCGTCTTGATCAGGGTCGAGCAGCCGGTGAAGGTGAACGATGAAATACCGCATCTGGGCGTTGTCCACCGTCTGCTGCGCCTTTGCTCTCCAGGCCGTATGGGCGCTCGCGTAATTAGGGAACAGGCCGACGATTTCCACCTGCGAAAGGTCCTTGAACGTATTGTGCTCGAGATCCTTCAGTTCGCCACCAAGGACAAGATGCAGCAACTGCTGCGGGGCACTATCTGGCATGGTCTTTCTTCCTAAAGCTGTGCCCGTTGCGCAAGTGTTTCGAGAAACATCGGGACATGTTTACGGCAAGGGACAGCTTCGAAATTGCTCGACAATACTTGCATGACGATCGCGCCCCGCAGCCACCAAAACCCCGTGCGTCACCTCGC
>DATHPL010000609.1:0-3289 GCA_035483915.1 Bradyrhizobium sp. | reverse complement strand
GACGCTGGTGCTCGGTCCCGATATCGTCAACCGGCAGCGGCGGCCTTCGACCATGCGCACGGTGAGGGAGTTCAACGGTCCCGGCAATAACGGCTCGGACGTGAAAGACGGTGTCGCCTATGAGATCAAGGCCGGCGACGTCGTGGTGATTCCGGCCGGCACCGGTCACTGGTTCACGAAGATCGAGGACCACATCGACTATCTCATGATCCGGATCGACCCCGACAAGGTGACGCCGCTCAAGGGCGAGGCGCGGTCGATGGACTATCTGTCGAAGCCGGCCACGAAGGGCGAATAATCTCAGCGCGCCGTGACGCTGTCCTCGAGCGTCTCGGCGACCTGTTCGTGGACGAATTCGAGCGCGAAACCTTCTTCGAGATTGCGCACCACGCGCGACTGGACCTTGCCGAGCATCACCAGCGACTTCAGCGGCGGGCGGTTCTCGGCCGCGATCGCCGCACCCGAGCGCGACATGTCGATGATGCGACAAGTCATCTTGGTGCCGTCTTCGAGCGTGAGCAGCGAGATCGGATTGCGCGGAATAATACGGTCGTGGCGGCGGTCTTCCGGCAGATTGAGAATGTCGCGGTTGGCGAGCCAGGTCAGTTGCGCCGCGAGCTTGTCGCGCTTGCGGGCGGTCGCACCTACCGTCATCGCAAAGCCGTTGTCGATGATGCGGGTAATCTTGCCTTCGACCCGTCCGATGTGGTCGAGATAGGCGATCACGCGGTCGCCGACATTGCCGATGCCGGGCGCGAGCAGCGCCAATCCTCCCGGCGACATATTGATGATCTGGCAGGGAAATTCGCGCCGGTCCGGCAGCATGTAGCGTCCCAGCAGATGAACCTTCACCCGCTGGAAACGCCGCCGCTCTTCAGCGGACGGCAAAATAGATTTCTTGTTTGCTAACGCCATCGTTGCCGCCAGAGCATCTGCTCATGGACCCTACGGCCGGCAGGGTTAATGAGCCGTTAGCGGGAATGCAGGAACCCGTTCATGCCACTTTTGGTCGCGCTTGGGGCAGCCGATTGAAGGCCCACAACAGAATCGGACACGCCAGAAGGACGATGGTTCCGAAATCGAAGGCGGCGGCCGCTTGACCAGTCGATTTGGCCGCAGCGCCAGCCACGACGGGACCCAGCATCATCGTGGCATAATAGAGGGTATAGAAAATGCCCATGCCGATTGCGCGCGTCTCGGCCTTCAACACGTGGGCGGGCAGGCTCATCATCGGCCCGACCGGCAGACCGCTGAGCAGTCCGATCGCCGTGACGGTCGAGATCACCGCGTCGCTCCGCGGCAGGACGAGCATCAGCACCGCGAAGACGATGCAGCCACCGGCGAGGATCAAATTCGGCCGCCCGATGCGGTCGGCCAAGAAGCCGCCGAGCGGAACGGATATCACCGCCAACCACAACACGATGCTGATGGCGGAGCCTGCCGCCGATATCGACCAGCCGCGCTCGTTCAGCATCGAGGGCCCGAAGCTGAAGATCATGGCAAAGCCGACATTGAAAAGGCCCCAGATCAGGCCGGCGGCAATCAGGGCGACGAAAGTTGTGCGATCCGGCCATGACGATCCGCCGACCGCCGTCGTCGTGGTTTTCGGTGGCGACGGATAGACGGCTGCGAAAAACACCAGCCCCAGTGCGATCGAGACCGCGACCGTGAGATAGACAGCCTCGACGCCGAACGCGGTTGCGATCGGGGGAAGGGAGACCAGCGAAAGCGCAATGCCCGCCGGCCACGAGTTGACGAAGATCGCCATCGCGGTTGCGATCTCCTGACCGGCAAACCAGTCGGCGACCATTTTCGTCATCTGGACATTGAACATGACGCCGCCGGCGCCGCTAACGAGTCTGCCCGCGATCTGCACCGGCCAGGAAGGCGACAACGCCATCGCAAGCTCGCCGACCAGCATCAAGAGGAGCGATGCCATCACCGTAGGCCTGTCGCCAAACCGTTTTCCGATCGCGCCTCCCGGCAACGCAAGCGCCAGGCCAGGGGCGAAATAGAGCCCGATCAGCCATCCGATGTCGGCAAGGGAGACACCGAGCGTATCGCCCAAAAGCGGAGCTACTGCCGCGACGCTCTGGAATTGAAACGCCATCGTCAGGCGAATCACAAACAGCACGGCGAGGGCAAACCATCGGTTGCGCAAGGCGTCACACCTTCAAGAAGAAGCAGGAAGAGCATCTAGGCTGGAGGGTGGCGACACGGCTGTCAATCGCCGTAGTCGGATCCGCTTTATTGCCCGGTCATTGGCATCGCGAGATGCTTCACATAGGCTTTCTCTTGGGCTTGGCGGTTGCCCATCAGCGCATCAAAAACGCCGCTAAAGATCAAGGGCCGGAGGAAGTCGTCATGGAACAGATTCGCGTATGCACCTATGCCGGTCCGGGCGCGCAGCCCGTGATCCGCAGCGTGCCATGGCCGAAAGTCGGCAAGAAGGGCGCGTTGATCAAGGTCGGCGCGTGCGGCGTTTGCGGCACCGACCTGCATATCCTCAAAGGCCACTGGCCAAAACCCTTGCCGTGGCCGTTCACGCTCGGTCACGAGATCGGCGGGGTGCTGGTCGACGTCGGCTCGGACTTCACTGAAGATTTCATGAGCAAGCCGCTGAAAGTGGGATCGAAAGTCATGATCCCGCCCTTGATGCCGTGCGGCCATTGCTACTACTGCATTCACTACCCCCAGAGCGCCAACAAATGCCTGACGCCGGTCTATTACGGCCGCTATCTCGGTTTTGAAAAAGCGCCGCATCTGTGGGGCGGCTGGGCCGAATATGTCTATGTCGATCTCGACATGCTGCCGGGCACCAAGATCTACAAATTGCCGGACGACATGCCGTTGCGGTTGGGGGCGCTGTCGGAGCCGCTCACCTCCTGCATCCGCGCTTTCAACCGCGCCACCCGGGCCGGCGGATTCACCTGGGGCGACACCGTTGTCATCCAGGGTTCTGGTCCGATCGGCATTCTGGCGGTCGCCGCCGCGCGCGAAATGGGGGCAGGGCGGGTGATCTGTGTCGGTGCGCCGGAACAGCCGCGGCTCGCGCTGGCCCGGAAGTTCGGCGCGGAAGCAACCGTCGACATCGAAGCGCTCAAGACGCCGTCGGAGCGTATCCAGCGGGTGCGCGAGATCGTCGGCGGCTTTGGCGCCGATCTGGTGATGGATTGTTCGGGCCATCCGAGCGCCGGCCCCGAAGGCATCGAAATGCTGCGCGACGGCGGCACCTATGTCGAGATGGGTCAATTCACCGACGCAGGCTCAATCGAAACCTCCTGGCACC
>DATHPL010000608.1:0-2774 GCA_035483915.1 Bradyrhizobium sp. | reverse complement strand
CTTTCCGATGAGGTCGTGGCGTCGTCGTTCGTCAAGGCGATTACCGCGCATATGCTGCTCAACCGTACTTATCCGGTCGCCCGCGGCACGGTGCTGTTGGTCCACAGCGCCGCCGGCGGCCTTGGGCAGCTGCTGACGCGCCGGGCAAGCCATCTCGGCGCGACCGTGATCGGCGCCGTCGGGTCGGAAGCCAAGGCCGATATCGCGCGGCAGGCCGGAGCGCGGCATGTCATCGTCGGCCGCGACGCCGATTTCGCGCGGATCGTTGGAGAACTGACGGAGAAGCGCGGCGTCGACGTTGCCTATGATGGCGTCGGCGGGACGACGTTGTTGAAGACGCTCGCCTGCGTGCGGCCGTTCGGCGTGGTAGCGAGCATCGGTCAGGCGGCGGGACCTATTCCGCCCGTTGATGTCGGTGATCTTGGCCCGCGCCGCAGCCTGTCGCTCGCGCGGCCGAGTGTGATGGCTTATCTAAATGAGACCGAGGCCTATCATTTGGCTGCGAAGGCTGTGCTTGCCGGCATTGAAAATGGCGTGCTCACGGTGGCCGGACAATCCTATCCCCTCAGCGAAGCCGCACGCGCCCACGCTGATCTGGAAGCGGGCGTGACCTCCGGCGCGCTCTATCTCAAGCCGTAGATCTCAAGCCGTAGAGAATGGCCACTATTCTGCCGCCTGCAGCGTGGGGCCTGTTTTCTTTGGCGCAATCCAGAACGCCGCGGGGCGCTCGAACAGGAAGTTGGCTCCGAACCTGAGTGCGATCTGCCAGATCGCCAATGCGCCGAACAGCGCCACCAGCGTGACCGTCAGCGAAACCACCCCGACATCGTGGACGATGCCGGTGCGCAGGAGAAGCGTCCGTGTCGCCGCCATCGGCAGGAAAAAAGCGAGGTAGATCACGATCGAATGCTCACCGCAGAAACGGATGAAATCGATCCACTGCGCGCGCGCCAGCAAGGTTGCGATCGTGATGACGGCGCAGGCGCCAGCCAATCCCAGCATTAGCGAGATCACGGGCCACTCGCTGACGCCGGCTTCCACGAGGCCTTCGTTGACGATCGCCCAGAGCGCCAGCGCGGCAAGTGCAAGGACGGGTTGCGTCCGCGCACGGTTGGACAGCGCGAATACCGTATCGGCAAACAGATAGCCGGTATAGAAATACACAAAGCGCGCGCCGAATTCGTCGATCGCGGTCCAACCCGTCGAGAAATGAGCCATCTCCAGGATTGCCGCAAGGCTCCAGATCAGAACTGGCGGCAGGCGACGCGTCGCCTTGGTGACCACGAAGAAGATCGGCAACAGGTAGATGAACCACAACGTGCCGAATGGCTCGACGAAGGATTCCAGATAAAGGTATCCGGCATGGGCCCAGTTCGACTCGGCGGCAAAGCCAGGCGCCTTGAAGCCGAATTGTATGGTTACCCAGAGCACGTAGAAATAGGCGAAGTGCACCACCTTGCGGTCGAGATAAGTACGCCAGTCGCGATCGATGACAAGCGGCAGGAACAGGCCGGAGATCAGGAAGAAATCCGGCATCCGGAACGGCTTGGCGAAGGTGACGAAGGAATGCATGAAGCCGTTCTCGCCGGCGGCGAGTTCCACGCCCAGCACCGAATGCATCATCACCACCATGATGATGCAGATGCCTTTAGCGTAATCGACCCAGTCGACCCGGCCGGAGCGGGCAGGGCCGCTCTTTAGGGCAACGGCCAATGTGCCGTTTGATATCATTGCGATCCCTTTCCGGAACGGCTTTGTTGCATAATCGGCCGTATCCGTTTCATTCTCCTTTATTCACGCAATTGACATGCCATTGTCATGATGGCCTTTGGTTTTCTGTTTGTGTCAAATGCTCTAAGACGTTCTCGCCAGTGTGGTGGATTCGACATTCGCTAGGTGGCTCCGCGAGTTGTCCAATGCGAATGTCGAATCCATGACCACACTGGAATCTGATACTTGCTAGGGTCCCTTTGATTCTGACATTCGTAAACGAACCGGCCGCAATACGGTACGAATGTCAGAATCGGGACACTAGTATCGTCCCGTTAACCATTTTCGACAGGTTTCCAAATGCATATCGCCATGATCGGCACAGGCTATGTGGGGTTGGTGTCAGGCGCCTGCTTTGCGGATTTCGGACATCAAGTCACCTGCGTCGACAAGGATGAAAGCAAAATCGCCGCGCTCCATCGTGGCGAAATTCCCATCTTTGAGCCGGGGCTCGATGTGCTCGTTGCGACCAATGTGAAGGCCGGACGGCTGAATTTCACGACCGAACTGGCGACGCCAGTTGCCGAAGCCGACGCGGTGTTCATCGCGGTCGGCACGCCGTCGCGGCGCGGCGACGGTCACGCCGACCTCAGCTATGTGCATGCCGCGGCGCGCGAGATCGCCGGCGCACTGAAGGGCTTTACCGTCGTGGTTACCAAGTCGACCGTGCCGGTCGGCACCGGCGACGAGGTCGAGCGGCTGATCCACGAGGCCAACCCTTCCGCCGACGTCGCGGTCGCGTCCAATCCGGAATTCCTGCGCGAGGGCGCTGCGATCCGCGATTTCAAGTTTCCTGACCGCATCGTGATCGGCACTTCGGACGAGCGCGCCCGCAAGGTGATGGGCGATATCTACCGGCCGCTGTCGCTCAACCAGGGGCCGCTGATGTTTACGGCGCGGCGCACGGCGGAGCTGATCAAATACGCGGCCAACGCCTTCCTCGCCACCAAGATCACGTTCATCAACGAGATGGCGGATCTTTCCGAAAAAGTCGGCGCCAACGT
>DATHPL010000607.1:0-8577 GCA_035483915.1 Bradyrhizobium sp. | reverse complement strand
CCTTGGAAAAGTTGAAGAACTATCGACCGACCGAAAAAGAGCCTTTCATGAACGAGCGCCAGCGCGATTATTTTCGCGCCAAGCTCTTGGCCTGGAAGGACGAGATCCTGCGGGAATCGAAGATCACGTTGCAGACGCTCCAGGAGGAGAACGTCAATCATCCTGATCTTGCCGACCGCGCTTCATCGGAAACCGACCGCGCGATCGAACTGCGCGCCCGCGACCGGCAGCGCAAGCTGATCTCGAAGATCGATGCGGCATTGCAACGCATCGAGGACAACACCTACGGTTATTGCGAGGAGACCGGCGAGCCGATCTCGCTGAAGCGGCTGGAAGCCCGCCCGATCGCAACGCTGTCGGTGGAGGCGCAGGAACGCCACGAGAAGCGCGAGAAGGTCTATCGCGACGAGTAGGCGGCGGCTTCTTTAGCCGCCGGTATGCGCCGCCGACCTGAGCGCGGCCGCTAACCCTTGCGGATCGTCGGTGCCGATGCGGCGGATTTCGCCGGATTTCAACTTGAGCTCGACCGCGTCCAGCCCCGACACATTATAGAGTGTAAAGCCCGACGCCTTTCGGATTCCAAATCCACTCGACCAGTGGTTACGCACGACGCCGACGGAATCGATTTCATCCAACGCGAGCCGGTAGGTCCACAAGCCCGGACCAAAATGCCAGCGCAACTCGTCGCCGATCTCAATGGTGAGCGAGCGGAAGAGAAACGCAATTGCCTCGCTGCATCTTTTAATGCAGCGAGGCAATGAATGTCGCGTTGAAATCAGCCCGCAGATTTCCTGCGGTCAGGCTTTAGTCGGCGAGCGGGTCCGGGCGCAGCTGAACGTGATAGACGCGCGGCTTCTCGTCCTTGCCGCTTTCGCTGTGGAAGTAAGCCCGGGTGCCGGTGGTCGTCCACACGCCGCGACCCTTCCAGCCGGCCTTCGGATCGTCGATCCGGCCGTCGGTGTTCTTGGCGAAGAAGCCGAGCGGGTAGGGCAGGCGGATGTTGACGAACTTGCCATTGACCAGAGCCAACAGTGATTCACTGCCGTTTGCGGTTGCAATCGGCACGTCGTTGCCGAGACCGAGCGTGTTATGGACGTCAACCCACATATAGTAGGCGTGGTTGGCGCTGCCTTGGGGATCTTTGACATCCTTGAACTGCGGTCCGGGCATCCGGTACAGCGTCCAGCCCTCGTAGCACTGCGCGCCAGTCGCCGCATTCGGCCCGTCGAGCTTTTCCTTGCACTTGGTGCGATCGAAGCTCGCGACCTGACCGCTGGACAGCACGGTCCAGGCGACGCCCTTCGAATCGATATCCACGCCGCGCGAGCCATAGGTGCCGGGAGGCGACTGGAAGATTTCCGAGACAGCCGTATGGGTCGGATCGCTGCCCGGAATCAGCCGGATCAGATAGGCTGGCTGATCAATGCGGGTGAAGCCCGGCCCCATGGTCTGGCCCCAGATCACGTCGCCCTTGACGCTTGGCATGAGGCCGTAGAAAGCGGCTTTGACCAACTTGTCCTTGCCGGGCTCAATCGGCTTGTCAGCGGCGACGAAAGGCTCGCGCTTGCCGGTGCCCGACACGTTCGCCACGATCGGGGTCCAGCCCTGCGACTTCATCGCATCGCCAGTTTCCTCGAACTTCTTGACGTCGAGCCAGCCGACGACGCCGCTATAGGGCTGTCCCCAGCTGAACCAGAGTTTGCTGTCGCTAGGCGAGAATAGAAGGTGATGCGTGCCGAAACACGTATCGATCATCGTCCACTTTTCTGTCTTCGGATCGTAGAAAGACGTCTGGCGGGGCGACTCGTTGAGCGGTGCGACCTGTGCAGACGGGAGGTCCGAGCCTGCCTTGCAGCTCGCGGGGTTGGGCGCCTTGCGAATGCGTGCCGTGAGCCAGAGCCGGCCTTTTTCGTCCATCATCGGATTGTGGATCGAGGTGTGGCCGTCCCAGATCGCCTCCTCGCCCCAGAACACCGACGGCCCCAGCGGATCGTCCGCAGAGCTCGGCGTATCCGGATCCCGGAAAGGCTCCTTAATGTACGAGGCGGTGTTCTTGATGGGATCAAGCACCGGCACGTCGTCTGAGCTTTCCTCCGGCGAGCCGTAAATCTTGCCGTAGGCATTCACCGTCGGATTGCGCTTGTCAGTCGATACCTCGTCGTGGAGATATTCGCCCTTCTTGCCCCAGGCCCATGATGTGATCACGACGTTGCGCTCGACACCCGTCGGGCGCTCCGGCTTCTCGGAGGGAAGTTCGCCCGCTGCAATGCGATCGGTCCAGTCGGCAAACATCTTGTAAGCGCGCGGCGGCCCCATGCGGCTGAGCGTGAGCGCCATGTTGGTCATGGCTTGGCCGGATTGTACGCGGCGCTCCCACATATCTTCCGAATTCTTGAACTCACCAAGCTCTTTGACGTGCGGCGAGCGGATATTCTGGCTGCCGAGTGCGTGGCACGACTGGCAGGAATTCTTGATGCTGTCGATCCAGACCGCTTGCGAGGTCATGCCAGGTCCGACGCCATTCGCACTCTTGTCTTTATTCGGAAACTCGCTTGTGTCCGGAATCTTGAGCATGGAGTACCAGTACATGCCCGGATAATACTCTGCCGCGGCGGCCGCATTCGGCGCCACCTTTGCTTTCAGGTCGATGTTCTTGCCGGGCGCGGCATCCTGCTTGTCGGAATCGACAAGGCCGTAGCCACGCACCCAGATCTTGTACTTGGCAGCCGGAAGCTGCGGGATCACAAATTGACCGTTGTCGTTGGTGACGACGATCTTGGCGTATTTGGTCGGAAGGTCGTCGGTCTCGGCAATCACCCAAACGCCGGCTTCCGGACCATTGGGGCCGGTCACCTGGCCGCCGATGGCGTCGGCTTTGACCGGCACTGCCTTCTTTTGTTGGGCGTTGGCTGGGCCGCACCATGCCGTCACCAGTGCGGCGACCGCGACCGCTGTGAGACAGGCATTTGAATGGCGACGAAAAGTCATAAATTCGCTCCCGGTTATCAGCTGAACTTCGACGTTTCAGCTTTTCGACAATGTGAAAATTTGTCTTGTATTTCTAATACCATCCGCTGATTGCAGATGACTGTCAACGTGGTCCGTTGCCGTCACACGCTCACATATTGGTAGAACTCGTGATCGCTCGCAGTGTTGCTAGTGTGACAGTTCGATAATACGAACGTCGACATCGGGACACCAGTCTCGTCAACATGGATTGGTAAATGGCAAGTCGCCGCTTCTTTGATCGCCCGTCGGGCCTGACGATCAGTGAAATCATTGCGCTGACGGGCGCCGAAGCGAGCGCTAACGCGTCGATGTCGCATGTGATCACCGGCGTGGCGCCGGCCGATCTGGCCGGCCCGGCTGATCTGGCCTTTATCGACGCCAACAAATTTACCGATGCTTTGATTAAAACCCGCGCCGGCGCGTGCCTGATGCCGAAGCGTTTTACCGGCCACGCGCCCGAAGGCCTCATCGTCCTGCGCACGGAGGCGCCTTACCATGCCTTCGTCGCTGTGCATCGAAAGCTCTATCCGCAATCCTTGCGGCCGGCGTCGCTGTTTGAGACCGACGGCATTTTCGAAGGCGCGACCATCCATCCTGCCGCCCGGCTCGAAAGCGATGTCACGGTCGATCCCGGCGCCGTCATCGGGCCGCGCGCCGAAATCGGCGCGGGAAGCATCATCGCCTCGAACGCCGTGATCGGCCCCGACGTCGCGATCGGCCGCGACTGTAGCATCGGCGCGGGTTGCTCGATCGTGCATACGCTGATCGGAGATCGCGTCACGATCCATCCGGGTTGCCGCATCGGCCAGGATGGCTTCGGCTATACCGAGGATGCCGCCCAGCAGAAAATCCCGCAGACCGGCCGGGTCATCATCCAGAACGACGTCGAGATCGGCGCCGGCACGACGATCGATCGCGGCGGCATCAGGGACACAGTGATCGGCGAGGCGAGCAAGATCGATAATCTCTGTCAGATCGGACACAACTGCCAGATCGGCAGACACTGCGTGATCGTGGCGCAATGCGGCTTGAGCGGCAGCGTGACGCTCGAGGATTTTGCTTTGCTCGGCGGCTCCGTCGGTCTCGCGCCGCATGTCACGATCGGAAAGGGTGCGCGCGTGGCGGCGCGCTCCGGGGTCATGGGCAGCGTTCCCGCCGGCGAGACATGGGGCGGCTATCCGGCAAGGCCGAGAATGCAGTGGATGCGGCAGGAGGCGACGCTCTCTCGTCTCACCACCTCGAGCGACAAGGGCCGTATCCGTACCGCGCGCAACGAAGCCAACAAGCCATGATCGGCAAGCTTCGATTCTAGCGGGGCACTTCGACGGCGCCGCAATTATAACGGTGCGCCAGCGCGCAATCTTCTTCCTGCGACATATCGATGAGCTTGCTCAGCAGCAGATAGCCGAGCACAAGCGCGATCGTGAGCGTCGCAAAGACGATCAGGAGTCCCCTGGTCGAGAGGTGGCTGTTGGCCTCGTTGCCGGGCCCGGCCGGTGAGGGCGGCCGGCCGCCTTCCTGTTTCATGATATTTCAGCCTTCGATGGCGTTAACGCGGCGGTCGCTACCGGATTCACATCTGCATCTATCCTGCTAAACTAGGCAAGAATGATTCTCCGCCGCTCCCGCTTCGTTCATCTCTTGCCGGTCGGCCCGGGCCGGACGCTGCTCGTGCATGCGATCAGCCAGATGCGGCTGCCGGCCGATCGCGAAATCACTGTTCTTCTGGAATATTTTTCGCAAAGCCGCCGCATGCCGGAGGATTGCGATGCGCTGGCGGCGCTGCTCGCAAAGCCGCCCGACCAGCCGGCCGCGTTGCGCGAGGCGATCGAGCGCACCGTCCTTGAGCTGAAGTCGCGCCAGATTCTCACCGAAATGACGGCGGAGGAGGAACTCGCCGCGATCGGTGCCGAGCTTTCCGAAAAGCACGGGCGGGACCCTGCGGCAATGCTGGAGAGTTACCAGCGCAAATCGAAGGAAGGCGGCAGGGCGTATTGGGCGGTCGGCGCGTCCTATGGCGTGCAGGATTTCGGCGGCAACCGAAAACGCATCGATGCGCTATTGTTCGGCGATTGCGATATCCAGATGGAGGCTGACTTCCTGCGACAGGAAGCCGGACGCCGCGGCATCGACCTGCATGTGGCGGCGACGTTTCCCGATGACATCCGCTTTGCGTCCGAACACAAGCACGACCTGATTTTCGTCGGCGCCTTGCGCGCACGGCACCTGATCGTCGAAGACCTCGACAACGGGCTCAACCCGCATGCCGCCTACATTGCGCACGCGACCGAGCTCCTGGCGAAGCTTCGCGAGATGACGTCAGCGCCGATCCTGATCGACAACCTGCCCGAACCGACCGTCCAGCCGTTGGGCCTGGCGGAGCGCGGCGTGAAAGGTCACCGCACACGCTTCCGCCTGACCAACGTGGCGCTGGCCGAACTCGCGCTCGGCTTTCCCGACGTCCACGTCGTCGATGTCGCAGCCGCGCTTGGCGCTATCGGGTCCGAACGGCTGCTCGACGACGGCCAGGTTGGCTTCACCCATTTCGGCTCGCCCGGCTGGATGCTGCAACGACCGGTGGGCGAAAAGGCCGCGGTTCACGGCATTTTCCCCGATACGGCGCCGCTGGCGGATGCGCTCGGCGGCGACGCTTACGGCCGCGAGGCGGCGATTGCGGAAAAGCATATCGATGCGCTGGTCACCGTGACGGGGATCGACCGCAAGAAATGCGTGATCCTCGATCTCGATGGCACGCTGTGGCCGGGCGTGCTGGCGGAGACCGGCAGCCCGTTTGCCTGGACGCCGGAAATTTCCGGCCCGTTTTCCTTCATTGGGCTTTATTTCGGCCTGCACGAAGCGCTCAAATCGCTGAAGAAGCGCGGCATTGTGCTGGCTTGCGTCAGCAAGAACGACGAAGCCACCGTGCGCGAACTCTGGAAATATCCAGCGCACTACCCAAGGGATCGGCTGCTGACACCGGATGATTTCGTCACCTGGCGCGTCAACTGGGACGACAAGGTCGGCAACATCAGATCGATTGCAGAAGAGCTCGGTTTTGCGCTCGATGCCTTCCTGTTCGTCGACGACAATCCGGTCGAGCGCGATCGCGTCCGCCAGCGGTTGCCGGAGGTCGAGGTCTGGGGCGAGGATCCCTTCACCTTGCGCCGGCGCCTGCTCAACGATCCGCGCTTGCAGATTCCCGTGGTGACCACGGAGGCGGCATCTCGCAGCGAACTCGTCAAGGCGCAGATAGCCCGGCAGCAGCTGCGCAGCGAGACGATGGGAGAGGCGCAGTATATCGAGCAGCTGCAGATCAGATGCGCGATCGAACGCCTCGTCGCGTCGTCGCCGAAACTGCAACGCGTCGAAGAACTGTTTCAGCGCACCACCCAGTTCAACACTACGGGTCGAAAATTCTCTTGCACCGAACTGGCGGCGTTGGCGGCAAATCCCGATGCGCGGCTGTTTGCGGTCGAGGTGTCGGACCGGCTCGGTGATTATGGCCTGGTGGGCGCGGCCGTCATTGTCGAAGGGGAGGTCGCGGGCCTCGCCATCAGTTGCCGGGCGCTCGGAATGGGCATCGAGCATCGCTTTCTGCGTCATATCCTGGACGAGATGGCCGGCGGCGTCCGATTCCTGTCGGCGCGAATCATTCCGACGCCGCGTAACATCCCGGTGCGCAATATATACCGCGACAACGGTTTTGTGGAAGTCGAGTCCGGTCTCTGGCGCTTCGAAGGGCAGGCATCGCGCGGCGGAGGGCACGCGTCCGAAGCGGCGGAATGAATATTTTTGTTTCGAGATATTTTCGAAAGCGGCCGGCGTAACACGATGCAACATCGCGGAAGGTTTCATTAAGTCGGTTCGATTATCGCGGAAAGCAGGTCGATCTTTAAGCGAGCACTCACGATGAGCGATAACAAAACAGCCGGCCCTCGCATCATTCTCGGCGATCCGGTCCCGTGGTTCGGCCTGCCGGTTGTGACCGGCGGATCGTTTGACCTGCATGCCGGCGCCGGCCGCTGGGTGGTCTTGAGCTTCGTCGGTTCGCTCGGCGATCCGCGCGCGATCGCGGAGGTCGCAGAACTCGTACACCTGAGTGCATCGTTCGGCGACGAACATCTCGTCATCGGATGCGTGTTCACCGGGCGGCCCAGCCAGACCGATCATCTTGCCGCGATCTCGAGCCCTACGTTGTCGTTTCTCGCCGATCATGACGGCGCGGTCAGCCGATCCTTCGGCGCCGGAGAAATGCCGCGCACCATCGTGCTCGATCCGATGCTAAGGGCGGTTGCCGATATTGCCTGGGACATTCCGCAAGGCCATGCGACGATGGTCCGCAACGTCCTGGAGGGTCTGCCCCGGGTCGACGATTCCGCGGGTGTTCCGATGTTCGCGCCCGCCTTGATGGTGCCTCGTGTGTTCAGTTTCGGAATCTGCGACTTCCTGACCCAGTTCTACGAGACGCAAGGTGCGGTGGACTCCGGCTTTCAGTTCGACATCGACGGCAAGACCGTCACGCTGTCCGACTGGCGGCTGAAGCGGCGCAGCGACGTTGCGGTCGGCGTGCCGGAAGTGCGCGAACTCATCCGCGACCACATCGTGCGGCGGCTGGTCGGTCCGATCGAGCGCTATTTTCAGTTCAAGGTCACACGCATGGATCGCTATGTCGTTGCCTGCTACGACAGCGCGGTCGCAGCCCACTTCCACCGGCATCGCGATAACATCAACGCCGGCGCCCAGCATCGGCGCTTTGCGCTCTCGATCAACCTCAACAAGGATTTCGAAGGCGGCGACCTGGTATTTCCGGAGTTCGGCACCAGGGCATACCGGCCGTCGGAAGGCGGCGCACTGGTGTTTTCCTGCGGCGCGCTGCATCAGGTGACGCCGGTGACCAAAGGCAAGCGTTACGCTTTCCTGGCCTTCATGTACGGCGAGGAAGACGCCATCAAACGCGAAGCCAATAACGCAAAACTACACGCCGGCGAACTCCAATATGACATGAGCGGGCGCGACCGGCTCTTCCCCGAAGAAGTGCTGCCGCAGGCCGTGTCTTCGGTCGCCTGAATTTTTACGACGTTCAAGAATCTGAAAGCGGATCGCCTTTTTGTGCGATCCGCTTTTTTCTTTGGCCTGCCTTTTTTCGAATCCGAAAACAAGTGCGGCCTCCGTCAGGGGAGCTGACGGAGGCCGCGTTGAACATCTCACCACGCCTAGGTTCGCGGTGCGATGTGGGAGCTCGTTTTTTAGAACGGCAGCAGCACGTCCATGACCTGGCTGCCGTAGCGCGGTTGCTGGATGTCGCTGATCTCGCCGTGACCGCCATAGGCGATGCGGGCCTGCGCGATCTTGCTGGAGTCGATGGTGTTGTCGCTCTGGATGTCCTCCGGCCGCACGATGCCGGCGACGATCAGTTCGCGTTTCTCGTAGTTGACGCGGATCTCCTGCTTGCCCTCGACCACGAGATTGCCGTTCGGCAAAACTTGCGTGACGATGGCGGCGACGTTGGTCTGCAAGGTTTCCTGCCGCGTGATCGTGCCCTTGCCGTCGGTTCCCGACGTGGAATCC